>DJVG01000066.1 GCA_002441095.1 Elusimicrobia bacterium UBA6262 | reverse complement strand
AGAGATCGTCATGGCGATCAAGACCAGGAAAGACCTGTTCAATGCGTATACAGATGTTGAGACCAAAGAAATTTACAAGACCTCGCGGATGGTAAGTTCGCTGACCGGTATCCCGGTACAGCCGAACAAAGCTATCGTCGGAGCCAATGCTTTTGCGCATGAGGCTGGCATTCACCAGCATGGCGTGATGGCTGATAAGAGCACCTATGAGATCATGGATGCCAAGAGTATCGGCTGGCAGGGTTCAGGACTGGTCCTGGGCAAACATTCTGGCCGTCATGCCCTGAAGCAGCGTCTCAATTCCCTGGGGTATACTTTTAAGGAAAAAGACCTGGACAAGATATCCGAAAGATTTAAAGTCCTGGCTGACAAGAAAAAAGAGATCTTTGATGAAGACCTCGTGGCTATCGTTGAGGATGAGATCTCCCAGGTAATACCTGTTTATAAGCTGGACTATATTCACACGGTCAGCGGCAGCCAGACCATACCTACCGCGACTATCCGCCTGCGTAAAGGCGATAAGGTTATCCAGGAAGCTTCATCTGGTGACGGTCCGGTGGATGCTACCTATAAAGCTATTGACCGTATTACCGGACTGAAATGCAAGCTGATGGAATACAGCATCCGTGCGGTCAGCGGCGGGCAAGATGCGCAGGGTGAAGTGATCATCCGGGTTTCTGATAATAAAGGGCATGTCGTGACTGGTCAGGGCGCTTCCACTGATGTTATTGAAGCCAGCGCCAAGGCTTATCTGAACGCGGTGAACCGGTTACTGAGCCCGCAGGCAATGAAAAATAAATAGCAAATTAGATTTCAAAAGCGTATATCAGGGAATCAGGAAATCAGAGGGAAGGGAATCAGAATATCAGGTTAACAGGTAATACTGATATCCTGGTATCCTGATACCCACAACCTGGTAACCTGATCACCTGATAACCGTTTTAATCTTACTAAGGAGTTCCAAGTTTATGCCAATGACCATAACAGAGAAAATCTTAGCAGCGCACTGCGGCAAGGAAGAAGTGCATGCCGGTGAACTGATACAGGCCAAAGTGGACATTGCTCTCGGCAATGACGTCACCGCGCCGATTGCTATCAGCGAATTCAAAAGAGCCAAAGCTAAGCGAGTATTTGACAAAGACAAGGTAGTGCTTGTCCCTGATCATTTTACTCCCTGCAAAGATATCAAGTCAGCCGAACAGGTCAAGATCCTGCGCGAATTTGCCAAAGAACAGAAGCTGAAATACTATTTTGAAGTTGGCGAGATGGGCGTGGAGCACGCGCTCCTGCCAGAGCAGGGCATCGTCCTGCCAGGCCAAGTCATTATTGGCGCGGATTCGCATACCTGTACCTATGGCGCGATGGGCGCATTCTCTACAGGTGTCGGCAGTACTGACCTAGCAGCGGTTATGATCACCGGCGAATGCTGGTTCAAAGTGCCTGAAGCCATGAAATTCATCTATCGCGGTAAACTGCCAAAGTGGGTCGGCGGCAAAGACCTGATCCTGCATACTATTGGTGATATCGGAGTCGATGGCGCGCTCTATCGCTCGATGGAATTCTGCGGCGATACTATTGACGGCCTGCCCATGTCAGACCGGTTCACTATGTGCAACATGGCTATTGAAGCCGGCGGCAAGAATGGTATCATGGCAGTAGATGAAACTACGCTTAAGTATGTGGAAAAAAGAGCCAAAGAGCCGTATGAAACTTATGAAAGCGACAAAACTGCCCACTATGTAGAGACTAAAGAATATGATGTCACAAAAATGGAACCAATGGTAGCGTTTCCGCATCTACCAAGTAACGTGAAACCTATTTCCAAAGTTGGTAAAGTCACGATTGACCAGGTGGTGATCGGCTCTTGTACCAATGGCCGCATCGAGGACCTGCAGTTGGCTGCTGATGTCATCAAAGGACAGAAAGTACATAAATATTTACGGCTCATTGTCATCCCGGCGACGCAGGAAGTATGGCGGCAGGCGATGGATGAAGGGCTGTTCAAGATATTCATGGATGCTGGCGCAGCTATTTCCACGCCGACCTGCGGGCCGTGCCTGGGTGGGCATATGGGCATACTGGCCAAAGGCGAGAGAGCGCTGGCGACGACTAATAGGAATTTTGTGGGCAGGATGGGGGATCCGCAGAGTGAAGTGTATCTGTCGAATCCCGCTGTTGCCGCAGCTTCTGCTGTGCTGGGCCGTATTGCGAGCCCGGAAGAGCTATAAAGATAGCGTATAGCGGATGGCGTATAGCGCGAAAGTAACGGGGTCAGTCCTTGAATTGGGAGATAGCAATTGTAATAAACAAGGGATTTGATAATGGATTTTGAAAAGGTATTGATAAACCGTCTTTCCACCGCGCGACCATAGGGAGTCCGCCAATCTTGTTGGGTGGATAGGTTGAGGTTCGGTTAACCGACGTTCCACTTCGGAAGTGGAAAGCGAAAATATGAGGAAATATATTGAAAACTAAGAATGTTTATATAATAGCTGGGCCGAATGGGTCAGGTAAGACGACTTTTGCCAGACAGTTTTTGCCGGAGTACGTTCACTGTCCGAACTTTGTAAACGCCGATCTTATTGCGCAAGGGTTGTCTCCTTTTGAGCCACGAACTGCGGCTATTAAGGCTGGCAAGCTGGTGCTGCAGCAGATTGATGAATATGCCGCGCGGGGTGTAGATTTTGGTTTTGAGACAACCTTATCCGGTAAGTTGTATGTGAATAAGCTCGAGCATTTAAAATCTAAGGATTATGCTTTGCATCTTTACTTTCTCTGGATACCAAATCCAGAATTAGCAATTGCTCGTATTAAGGGGCGAGTGGCTGAAGGCGGCCATAATGTTCCTGCCGAAGATGTTCGGCGGCGATTCACCCGGGGTATTTATAATTTTTTTAATCTTTATAGGCCTTTGTTTGATTCCTGGTTATTATTTGATAATTCAAAAACAGCGCATACTATAATAGCAAAAGGTAAAGGCGCGGATATAGAAGTGGTTGACGGAGACGCATTTAAGAATTTTCAAAAATTAGCGAGGTGACCATGAAGAAACGATTAACTTTAGAGAAGAAAGCTATAGACGCATTTAAAAAAGCTATTCAAGGAGTTGTAAAAAGACACAAAGAAACCGGGCGGCCATTAGCTATCTGGGAGAATGGTAAAGTAGTATATAAAAAGGTTTAAAAAGGATTGATTACAATGAAAGAAATTGTAGCGGATAAGGAATTGGTGGCGTATTGCGGGGGTTGTAAGATACGGCCACCTTCAATGCGGGTATGAAGTTGGTTATGGGAATAAAGCGCAATAATATGATCAATTCACTCAAAATAGCAGTAGTCATAGTGTTAATATTGACCGGATCATTCTGGTCTTGCTTGAGTTATGCCGGGGAAACAGAAATGAAGCCGATGTTTATTTTTTCCCCGATGGCTGGCTGGGTCAAGAATAAAGTGATGTTCGTCAATCCGGGAACGAATGAAAGGCAGACATTTATTGACGAAAGCCCGATCTATGGCTTTGACCTGGTCTATATCTCTCCCCGCATCGTGCTGGGAGCCACCGGGCACCGCAATGATTCTGCCGCGGTCAGCGAGCGCGGGTTACTTTGGCATGGGAATTATTTCTTTAACCGCTGTCACGGGATGCAGCCGACTGTCGGCTTGGCTATTGAGAATATCAGCTTGTATTCACAGCTTTCATCTGCCGATGTCCCGGGTTTGGTATCGCTGGATGCTTTTAATGATATAATGAGCACTCACGCAACTGCTGGCGTAGTATTTGATGATCTTATACCTAATGAGCTGGTAAAAATTAAGCTGACCCCGTTTGCCGGGTATTTCAATGAAAAAGTGAGAGCCATAATCAGTTCTCCCGGTGTCAGGGTCGGAGCTTCGAACCGCTTCGGTTTTGAAGCGGAAAGTACCGTGAACCTGGATTACCTGAGCCTGGGAGCCAAGATCGAGCTGGACTTGCACCATTTCCTGAAACTGGACACTAAAGTATATTACCGTTTGAAAAGCGGAGCCAAAACCTATTATACTCTGCGCAACCGGATAGATTTCTTTTTCAGCCGAAAATTTGGTGTCTCTGCCAAGATTGATTATTTCAGGGATAAATACGAAACCAATTTATTCATTATGGCTGGTCCCGCCCTGGTATTTTAATAGTGTGGGGAAAGGAAACATATATGAAAAGATTATATCGGTCAGAGACAGACAAGAAGATTGGTGGAGTATGCGGGGGGCTAGCTGAGTATTTTGGTATTGACCCGACTATTGTCAGGATAATATTTGTGATTTTGGCTTTAGTCTGGGGCGGCGGCGTAGTTATTTATCTTATTTGCTGGCTGGTTTTTCCCAAAAAAAGCGCCTTGCCACCAAATATATGAACCAAGTGTCAACCTCGGAGGTTGACAGTGGTTGAAGAGGGAGGCATATATGGGCTATATGAACCGGAAACTAACGTGGGAATATTGGAAGTTCGGCCTATTAAAGATGTGTTTGCTGAGTTTTGGTATTTTGCTGGGAACATATTTTGTTGATTTCTGGAAAGGTATCCTTTGGCTGGTTTGGGCTATCTTTATTATTTCCTATATATTAGCTGTTTTATATTTTTTCCGTGATCGTAACAAACCCAGCACATAATTTGTTGGTTTTAATCTGTGTAATCATTTTTTAGAATCTGTGTAATCGTTCTTACAGGAGGGATTGTTTAGATGAAGCTTAAAGGCAAAGTATGGAAATTCAAAGATAATATTAATACCGACGAGATCATTCCGGCGCGGTATCTTAATACATTCGATGCCAAGGAACTAGCCAAGCATTGTATGGAAGATGCAGATAAGGATTTCCCAAAAAAGGTAAAATCAGGGGATATCATTGTTGCGGGCAAGAATTTTGGCTGTGGCTCTTCGCGGGAGCATGCCCCGATCTGCCTGAAAGGCGCCGGAGTGTCCTGTGTGATCGCAGAGACCTTTGCCAGGATCTTTTACCGCAATGCCATTAATATTGGCCTGCCTATCCTCGAAAGTGAAGAGGCCAGCGAAGGAATCGAGGAAGGCGATACGATCGAAGTGGACCTGGAAAAAGGCAAGATCAAGAATGTCACTACCGGCAAAACCTATAATGCTACGGCTTTCCCGCCGTTTATGCAGGAACTGATCAATGCTGGCGGTTTAATGGAATACGTCAAGAAAAAGATATAAGAAAGATCAATAATAAGAGAAAAAGAAAAGGAGGGTATACCCCTGTGAAAAGCTTAAAAGTAATAGCGATTATGTTGCTTTTGGCGGTGGTGCCGTTAGCGGTCAAGGCTGAGGTTGGGCCCCCGATACCGGAACCTGAAGTAAATGTTAGTGTGGCTATAAAGTTGGCGACCAATGCTTTTAAAAAGCAAATATCCAAGGAAACCAATCCTTATGTTAAATTTAATAATTTTATCCTGATTTCTGTAGTGCATACAAATGCCTTTAAGGAAAAGGACACCTCTATCTGGGCCTGGAAAGTTACTTTTGTGCATGGCCGGAACAGTGACTTTAAATATATCTATAAAGTAGATAATCACAAACAGGCGGTTTTAGTCGAAACTACCGAATAAATTGAAAGGGAGAGACGATGAAGCCATTGAAGATCGAAGAAAATGTATTCCGTATCGCCTTTGGCTTGATTTTTGGTATTTTTCACTTCCAGTTTGTCGTTGAGTCCCTGTATTTCTATCCGCTTGACGGGCTGCCTGATAATTTTGGCGTAGTGACGTATGACGCTCCGCTCTTCTTCCTCTGGAATATGCTCAAATTACAGGCACCAAAATGGTTATATAATTTATTTTTTGCAGTCGGGGGATCAGCTATGTACATAGCTCTTGGGTGGATCATTGGCACCATGATCGACGGTTTGATCGGCAGGCTGATCCGCTCCCAGGTATTGAAGAAAGAAAAAGCTGAAAGTAAGCAGTAAAATAGCATTTCTCCGCAAATATGATTATGCCGTAACCTGGTTACGGCATAATTTATTATGTTTACAGATTCCTTTTTTTATGATAAAATCACTCACTTAAAGTATTTTAAAGGAGGGGCAGTAACGTGAGTAAAACGTATAAGATCGGGATAATGGGCGGCGATGGGACTGGCCCGGAAGTACTAAAGGAAGGATTGAAGGTATTGGATGCGGTCGGGAGAAAATACGGCTTAAAATACGACCTGGTCAATTATGACCTGGGCGGAGAAAGATATAAGAAAACCGGAGAAACCGTGCCGGATTCTGTCATCCCGGAATTGCGGAAACTGGACGCGATCTACCTGGGAGCCATCGGGCACCCGGATGTCAAACCAGGCATTTTGGAGCTGGGTATCCTGCTGCGCATCCGTTTTGAGCTGGACCAGTACATCAACCTGCGTCCGGTAAAACTGTATCCCAATGTTGCCACGCCGGTAAGGGATAAAGGACCGGAGGAGATCGATTTTGTGGTGGTGCGGGAAAATACGGGCGGCATTTATACCGGACACGGCGGTGCTACCCGGGTTGGGACACCGGATGAGATCGCCTCTCAGGTAATGATCTATGACCGTCGCACCGTGGACCGCTGTATCAAGTATGCCTACGAACTTAAAGCAAAGAGAAATCAGCAGAATCCGAAATACGCCGAAAAACCCATTCACCTGGTGCATAAGAGGAACGTCCTGACTTATTGCGGCGACCTCTGGTACCGCGCTTTTGAAGAAATGGGAGAGAAACAATATAAAAATCTCAAGCGGGACTACGCGCACGTAGATGCGACCACGATGTGGTTCGTGAAAAATCCGGAATGGTTTGACGTGATCGTGACCGAGAACCTGTTCGGCGACATTATCACTGATCTGGGAGCGATGATCCAGGGTGGCATGGGTATTGCGGCCGGCGGTAATATCAATCCCGAAGGCGTGAGCATGTTTGAGCCGATCGGCGGTTCTGCGCCCAAGTATACCGGCAAGAATGTCATCAATCCCCTGGCGGCAATTTGCGCTGGAGGCATGATGCTGGAAACTTTGGGTGAGACCAAAGCCGGTCAAGCCATTGAGCAGGCAGTGATCAAGGCGCTGGAGAGTGGCAAGATCAAGAGTTTGGCTGCTGGGAAAATGGGTCTGGGTACCACGGAAATGGGTGACTTGATCGCGAGCTTAATTTAGTTGATAGTTGATTGTTGATAGTTGATAGAAAAGACAGTTCACTTTGGAGGAATAGGAAAAAAGATGAAGAAGTATAATGTAGCGGTGGTCGGTGCCACTGGGGCAGTGGGAAATGAAATGATCAAAATGCTGGAGGAGCGGGGTTTCCCGGTGGCCAATCTGCGTTTATTGGCCAGCTCGCGTTCTGCCGGCAAGAAATTTAAATATAAGGGCCAGGATATTCCGGTAGAAGAATTGAATAAAGATTCTTTCAAGGGGATGGAGATCGCTCTCTTTTCCGCCGGAGCCTCAATTTCTAAGGAATATGCGCCTATAGCCGCCAGGGAAGGGGTATTTGTCATCGATAATTCCAGCGCCTGGCGCATGGATAAAGATGTCCCCTTAGTGGTGCCGGAAGTCAATCCGCACCATCTGCAAAAGGATAAAAAGATAATTGCCAATCCGAATTGCTCTACTATCCAAATGGTCGTGGTATTAAAGCCTATTCACGATGCGGCGAAGATCAAGAGAATAGTGGTTTCTACCTACCAGGCAGTAAGCGGCGCGGGACACAAAGCCATGGTTGAATTGGCAGACCAGGTAAAGTCACTGGCGGCCGGCCGGCCGGTGGAATGCAAAGTGTTCCCGTATCAGATCGCCTATAATGTTATTCCGCATATTGATGTTTTCCTGGAGAATGATTATACCAAGGAAGAGATGAAAATGGTCCATGAAACCAGGAAGATCATGGGAGATGATGCGATCCAGTTAACCGCCACTACCGTGCGCGTGCCGGTGATGCGCGGCCATTCCGAATCAGTGAATATTGAAACTGAAAAGCATCTTAGCGCGGCTGAAGCTAAAAAAATACTGGCCCAAGCGCCAGGTGTGATTCTGGTGGATGATCCGGTTAATAAGAAGTATCCTTTGGCGATCGATTGCGAAGGCAAGATCGATACTTTTGTCGGACGTGTACGTCAGGATGAATCTATCAGCAATGGTTTGAATGTATGGATCGTCAGCGACAACCTGCTTAAGGGAGCAGCCTGGAATGCCGTACAAATAGCTGAAGAATTGGTAAAACAGAAGATTGTTTAAATAAAGTTTCGGGTTTCAGGTTTCAGGTTGCGGGTTTTTGATTTTACTCGCAACTCGCAACTCGCAACTCGCAACTGGATTTGCTGGAAACCTATGCGCAATATTCCCGCCATAGTAGGGCAATATAGTGAAGGTGATTCTTTTATTCACCATCTCGACCCCAGGACTAAAATTATCAGTTTGTTAATTTTGTCTGGGGTTGTTTTTTTTCTTAATAGTTGGCAGGAATATGCGGCTTTTACGGGAATTTCTGTCCTGTTACTGCTCCTGGGGCAGGTACCGGTGGCGCGCTGGTTTAACACTATCCGGCCGCTAGCCTGGTTCTTGGCGCTCATCCTGGTTATGCATCTGGGTTCAGCTGGAGGATGGCAGGTTGGGTTAGCCGTATTAGCCCGTTTTACTTTGTTGCTGTCTTTAGCCATGCTCTTAACTACAACGACGCCTATATTCAGCCTGGCTATGGGACTGCAGAAGTTATTACAGCCGCTTAATATATTTGCCCAATTGGGTTCCAGTATTGCTTTTATGGTTACCATGGCTATCCGGTTCATCCCCCTGGCGCTGCTGGAAAACCAGAAGATCATGGAGGCACAGCAAGTGCGGGGAGTGCGGTATTCACCAAAGAATATTCCCTTGCTGGCATATGCTTTGCTCGTCAATATCATGAAGAAAGCTGATGAATTGGCGCGGGGTATTGAAGCTCGTGGTTTCCATCTCGGCCCGCATCGTACCAGCCTGTATCAATTAAGGCTTACCGGGCGTGACGCTGTGGCGCTCGCGGTTGTCATAATGTTCAGCGCTTCAATAGCCGGTAACCTATGGAGCCTCCCTTGAAAACCGGGATCAGTTATATTTTAACCAGGGACGTATCCCAGGCCAAACAGGATCTGGCAGAGATCGCTGCGTGCTGTGATTTTGTAGTGCATACATTCAGTGAAACAGATCTTTATTATCATCGCCAGAATATGCAGGAGATAATGAAACTGAGCCGCGGATGCGGCTTAACCACATATCTTGACCCGTGGGGAGTAGGCGGTGTTTTTGGCGGAGAAACTTTTTCCCTTTTTGTCGCTGAAAATCCTGACGCCTGCCTAAAGAAAAAAGGGAAGCCTCTGCCGATTGCCGATATTAGCCATAAAAAATTTAAAAAATTCATGAAAGAATGGCTGGCGATCGCGCTGGCGATGAAACCGGACGTGATTTTTTGGGATGAGCCGCACCAGACAGGATTAAAGTATAACCAGGAAGAAACCAGTAAAATCATTGAATTTTTAGGAGAAATGACGGAGTTAGTCAGACAACAGGGGATAAAAAATGCAATTTGTGTTTACCCGCAGGACGATGCCAGGTCCGCAGAGATATGGGAACAAATACTAACACTTAAAACTATTGATATATTTGGGACTGATCCATATTGGCTGCTGTGGAATAAAAAACTTGAATTTGTTGAAGATTTTGCGAAAAAAGTTTATAATCGTTGTAGGGAACAGCATAAAGAAGCACAGCTCTGGATCCAGGCGTTTAAGATCCCGGCTGGTAAGGAACCGGAAATCACCCAGGCTGTAGATATTGCGGCCAGAGCCGGTATTGCCAATATTGCGGCCTGGAGTTATGATTGCGGCAGTTTAGTGGACCAGTTGAATTCAGCCAATCCGGCATTGGTTTGGCAGACAGTTAAGCAGGCGTTTCAAGCAGCAAAGATCAAGTGATAGAGTGATAAGTGGTAACAGTAGTAAGGGCTCAGTAAAATTAGAGGAGTATTATGGTAACAAAAAAACTTGATGTGCTTTGGGCGCCCTGGCGGATGGCCTACATTAAGAAGGCTAATGAACCGGGTTGCGTTTTTTGTAAAAAACTGAAAAAGAAAGACGGCCTGAAAAATCTGGTGCTTTATCGCGGCCAGGTAGCTTTTGTCATGTTAAATCTGTATCCCTATACCAATGGCCATCTCATGGTCGCTCCGGTCAAACATGTCCGGGACCTGGAAAAACTAGACGCGGCCACTCTTGCCGAGATGATGAAATTAACCCAGAAAATGATCAAAATCTTAAAAAAAGTAATGCGTCCTGAAGGTTTTAATGTAGGTATTAACATCGGCAAAGTTGGCGGAGCTGGTGTCCTTGGCCATGTGCATATCCATATTGTACCGCGCTGGAACGGCGATCATAATTTTATGCCGGTAATAGGCGCCACCAAGGTTATGCCGCAAGCCTTAGCCGAAGTTTATGCGCTGCTGAAGAAAGAACTTAGCAAATGAAATACGGTAATCAGAATATCAAGTGATCAGGTAGTGGCTATCAGGATAACAGGATATCAGGAAGTGCCTGGTCCCCTGTTAGCCTGATCTCCTTCACCCTGATTTCCTGGTTTCCTGATACTCGCACTTTGGAGCTTATCGTGCCTGAGAACAAGATCACTGAATTTAATTTGCCTACTAAAATCATCGCGGGGCTGGGCAGCCTGAACAGCCTGGCTGATACTATCCGCGGCTTTGGGGATAATGTACTGCTGATCACCGGGAAAAACAGCGCCCGGCAAAGCGGTTTGCTGGACCGGATCGAGAAAAACGTTTCCGCCACTTCAGAGGTCCGGCTAACGGTTTTTGACCAGGTCGATCCTGAACCAACCTGTGACAATGTTAATCAGGCCATCGCCGCCGCCAGGGAAAAAGGTTGTGATCTCGTAGTTGGTGTTGGCGGCGGAAGTGTGCTCGATGTCGCTAAGGCTGCAGCGGCTTTGGCTAATAAAGGCAATCTGGTAGAAGAATTCATGACCGGCCGGGAACTATTATTCCCCGGCATCCCCTGTATTGCTATCCCTACTACGGCTGGTACTGGTGCGGAAGTTACGCCTAATTCAGTTTTAATTGACCGGAAACGTCAGGTCAAAGAAAGCTTGCGCCATTCTTTTATGTATCCGAAAGCAGCCATAATTGATGCTGAATTAACAGTGAGCTTGCCGCCTAAATTGACGGCTTATGCCGGGATTGATGCTCTTTGCCAGTCTATTGAATCGTATGTTTCCACTGGGGCTAATATCTTAACCGACGCCATTGCTTTGCAGTCAATCCGCTTGGTGAGCATGAATCTCCGGCTAGCGTATAAGAATGGGGCTAATGTGCAAGCCCGGCAGAATATGTTGTATGCCGCCTTATTAAGCGGTATTGCCTTGTCTAACGCGCGCATGGGTGCAGTGCATGGCCTGGCCCATCCTTTAGGGCTGAAATATAACCTGCCGCATGGTTTGGTGTGCGGTATCTTATTGCCATATGTGATCGAATTTAATCTCAATTTTGCCACCACTAAATATTCAACTATTGCCGGAGTAATGGGCGGTTTATTGCGGGGATTGGATAAAGAGCGGGCGGCCAAGATCTGCATCGATAAAACAAAACAACTTCTGGCGGAAGTCGGGTTCCCCTGGCGTTTACGGGAACTCGGGGTCAAGCCGGAGGATTTTCCGCAGCTGGCTAAGGACAGCCTGCCATCTGGGTCATTAAAAGCCAATCCGCGGACGGTTTTAGAAGACGATGCGATCAATATTTTGAAGAAAGCCTACTGATAGCGTAAAGCGTAAAGCGGATAGAAGGACAAGATCTATACGCTACCCGCTATACGCTAGTAAATGAGGTTCTCATGGCTGACGAGAAAAAGACAATATTAGTCGTTGACGATGATCCCTTCATTGCCAATATCATTTGTGAAGCGCTTATTAGCGACGGCTATAAGATCGAAAAAGCAGTTGATGGGGAAGAAGCTTTAGCCAAGATAGAAAAATTAGTCCCTGACCTGGTGATCATGGATTACATGATGCCAAAGATGGATGGGCCGCAGGTTTGCCTCAAGGTGAAGGAAAATGACAAGATCAAGCATGTGCCCATCATCATGGTGACTGCTGTGGCTGATGTGAAAGAAAAAGTGCAGCTGCTGGAATCAGGAGCTGAAGATTATATCGTTAAGCCTTTTGACCTGGAAGAGCTATTGGCCAGGGTCAAAGTAGTATTACGCCGGGCGAACCAATTGCGTACAGATGTAAATGGTATTACCAAATTGCCCGGCAATACTGCTATTGCCAAAGAAATTGACCTGCGCATCAAGAGCGGTGAAAAGTTTGCCTTTTGTTATGCTGACCTGGGTAATTTCAAAGCGTTCAATGACCGCTATGGCTTTGAATCCGGTAACCGGGTGATCAATGAATTAGCTAAACTGATGCGGCGGGTAGTGGAAGATGCTGATATCCAGAATTGTTTCCTGGGACATATCGGGGGAGATGATTTTATCGCGATCATGCCGGCCGGATATGCTGAGCATTTTTGTCTCGAGTTGATCAATCGCTTTGATATTTTTATTGGGTCCATGTATGATCCTGCGGACAGCAAAAAAGGGTATATCCTGGCTAAGAACCGGCAAGGTGAGTTGATGCGTTTCCCGATCATGCGCTTGCGGATCGCTGTTGTCAGTAACCAGAAGAGGAACCTGGTATCTTTGGGCCAGATCTCCAGCATTGCCGCTGAATTAAAGGAAAAAGCCAAACTGAAAGATATGAGCAATTATGTTAAAGATGAAAGACGTGACTAAAGAAATAAGCGAGTCCACTTTTGTGTTTTTTGATGTGGAAACTACAGGGATGAGCCCGGCTTTCGGGCACCGTATCTGCGAATTAGCCCTGGTGCAGTGGCAGGAGGGCAAAGTTGTGGCTACCTTTCATTCCTTGATCAATCCAGGCCGCCCCATCTCCCCGGCTGCCAGCGCTATCAACTGTATTACTGACAGCATGGTAGCGCAGGCACCTTACTTTCACGAAGTTGCCGGGGATATATTGCGTTTCCTCCGGGAGACCATTATCGTCGGTCATAATGTCAGCTTTGACCTGAGCTTCCTGAATTCTCATTTACGCAACATAGACCTGCCGGAAGTAGATAATACCGTGCTTGATACCCTGGCCTTGGCCAGGCGCTGTTATAATTTCCCGTCCAACAGCCTGGGCAATATAGCCAAAACCTTAGCCTTGCCGATCCAGGCCCAACATCGTGCTCTTGATGATGCCCTCCTGACCAAGGATATATTTGCCAGGTTTATGCAGGATTTCCAGGGTAAAAATATCAGCGAGATCGGCCAGCTTATTGAATTGCAGGGCGGGGAGATCACCGTGCCGTCCTCGGATAAGCCGGTCTTGCCGACCGCCCTAAGTGAAGCGCTGAAAAATAAAACACCGTTGTTCATCAAGTATATCAGTGAATATGGCGAAGAACTCCAGCGGATCGTTGAACCATTGCAGGTTAAAATTGAGGGGCAGGATATTTACCTGGTCGCTACCTGTCAGTTCCAGGAAACAGAGCTCGTGCTCAGGCTGGACCAGATCATGGAAATGAAAATACTGCCAGTAGCTCCGGTACAGGAACTAGCATGAGAGATGAAGATAAATCAAAAGAAGAGTTGATCCAGGAACTCATCGAGGCTCGTACCCAGGTATTGGAATTAAGGATCCTTGAAAATGAGCATAAGAAAGCGCAGACTGTTTTGCAGAATGCTAAGAATGAGTTAGAGTTGCATGCCCGCGAAATTGCCTTATTGAGCGAGATGAGCGAATTACTACAGACCTGCCTGACCCTGAATGAAGCCTATACGGTTGTTGATCATACTGTCCAGCAATTGTTCGACCAGGAATCAGGGGCTTTATGCGTCCTGGATCAGGATAAAAACCTGGTTGACACGGTAGTGGCTTGGGGCGAGGGTAATACCGGTGAACGGGTTTTCGCTCCGGGTGATTGCTGGGCGCTGCGACGCGGGCAATTGTTCAGTGTTGGCGATGCCAGTACCGGGATAATTTGCAAACATGTCGGGCCACCCTCGGCCATGAGTTATATCTGTGTCCCGATGATCGCCCAGGGAGAGACCTTGGGGATTTTGCATATTCGCAGTAATCCCTGGGGAGACAGTGAAATGCTGGGCCAGCCTATCCGTACTGCTGAATCGAAATGGCAGCTGGCTTTGACTGTATCCGAGAACATTGGCCTGGCTTTGGCTAATTTAAAACTGCGTGAATCCCTGCGCAGCCAGGCTATCCGTGATCCCCTGACCGGTCTTTTTAACCGTCGGTATATGGAAGAGTCTTTGGAGCGGGAACTAAGACGGTCTGCACGCAAAGGAGTTCCCCTGGGGATCATTATGATGGATATTGACCATTTTAAGCATTTTAATGATAATTTCGGGCATGCCGCCGGGGATTATTTATTACGCGAGCTGGGAGTATTTTTAAGGACGCTGGTCCGCGGGGAAGATATTGCTTCCCGTTATGGCGGAGAAGAGTTTGTAATTGTTTTCCCGGAAACATCACTGGAAGAAACATTGCAGCGGGCCGAACATATACGCCAGGATGTAAAAACCCTGAAACTGGGTGAACAATTTCCCCAGACTGAAGGAGTTACCTTGTCGCTGGGAGTAGCGGTTTTCCCTCAGCATGGTGCGAATTACGAGCAACTTTTTAAAAATGTGGATACTGCACTTTATCAAGCTAAACGGGATGGCCGTGACCGCGTTGCTGTGGCCAAAGGAGGACTGTCAGCATGAAAAAAAGAAATATCGCCTTAATGACTGATTTTGGTTATAAAGATGGCTTTGTCGGGACTATGAAAGGAGTTATCCTGTCGATCAATCCTCACGCTGTATTAGTTGATCTAACCCATACGATCAGCCCCCATAACACGCTCGAGGCATCCATTGTCCTGCGTACCAGTTATCATTTTTTTCCCAAAGGGACTATTTTCCTGGTCGTGATCGATCCCGGAGTAGGCAGTACCCGCCGGTCTATCCTGGTAGAAACAGAGAAATATTTCTTTATCGGCCCGGACAACGGGGTTCTCAGTATTGCCCTGGAAAATGAAAAGATCAAAAAAATAGTAGAGCTGACCAATAAAAGATATTTTCTGCAGGATGTCAGCAATACCTTTCATGGCCGGGATATTTTCGCGCCGGTGGCAGCGCAATTATCTAAGGGCGTACCGCTCAGCCGGTTTGGTGAGCCGACAAAAGAATACAAAAAATTCACGATCTTGAGCCCGCGTATCCACCGTCACGGGGTATCAGGCAAGGTCATATACACTGATCATTTTGGCAACCTGGTGACTAACATCAGCGGCGGGATGGCCCAAAAATTGTCGCTCCGGAAAATGGTCATTAAGATCAAGGATCATAAGATCGAGAAATTAAGCAGTAGTTATGCTGACAGCGAACCGGGACAGATCCTGGCTGTCGTTGGCTCTAACGACTGTTTGGAAATAGCGATAAACCAGGGGAATGCCAGCCAGGTTATGAAAGCCAAGGAAGGAACGGAAATAGAGATCATAGTTGGCTAAGAGAAGTGTGCCAGTAAGCTCGAAGAGCAGTCATGGCGAAGAGCAGTAATAGCAAGAAGCAGTTAACTTATATACTGTATTGAGTTTTGACTGCTTCTTGTATTGACTGCCTCTTGTAGTGACAGTTCCTCGTTCTGACTGTATTTCGTACTGACTGGCAACTGTAGTTGTTTTGACTGGCTAACTTCTTCTGGAGGTTTAGTATGCAACTCGATCTATCAAAATGGTACCGGACTTTGGCGCCACGCACTACGGTGCTGGTTTCAACGGTAGATAAAAAAGGGAATACCAATGCTGCGCCGTTCAGCTTTGTTATGCCTGTATCAACCAACCCCCCGGTTATTGCTATTGCCATGGTTTCTACCAGGCATACTCTGGCTAATATCAGGGAAACAGGTGATTTTGTAGTTAATATTCCCGGCGAAAAAATGTTATCCCAGCTCTGGGCCTGCGCCAGACCATTGCCAAGAGGAGTCAGTGAAATAAAGGAATCCGGCCTTATTGAAGAAAAAGCCAGCAAAATATCCAGCCCAAGGATCAAAGAGGCCATAGCCTGGTATGAATGCAAACTGCGCGCAGAAATAGAAGGCGGTGACCACCTGATCGTATTAGGAGATATTGTCGCGGCGGAAAGCAATGACCAGCAAGAGAATAAGCCACTACTCCACATTGGCGGTACTGATTTTTGCCTGCCTGGCCAGACAGTGAAAGCTGAATAATTTCCTACCAGGGCAATCAACTAAAAACGTATAAAATCGTATAATTTAAATTATTAATACATTGACAAAGTATAAATTTCCTGCTATATACTATGTAGATTGACTAATCTAATAACTGAATAGCAGCAAAATTAGTATTAGGAAGGTTTATATATGCGTAATACCGTATTGTATGGCTCATATATAGCTCTTCAAAATCGATAAATTTTGATACCCGAGATTGCCTAACGGCAGCCCTCGGGTCTTTTTGTCTTTAAGAGGAAGTAAAAAAATGTTTTTGTCCCGCTCCCAAATTCTTTCCAAAACTTCTCTTGATCTGGTTTTAGCCAACATGAATGAAGGTATCATGGTGGTTAACGAAAAATACCAGATCGAGTATATGAACCAATCCCTCCGGTCCCATTTCGGCAACCAGATCGGTAAAAAATGTTACCAGACCATCAGCCATCAGAATTATCCCTGCCATCTCTGCCCGGTTCGTGAAATTATCAAGAAACACCACCGCTATTTTGAAACCACAACAATTAAAGATAAGCACGGCCAGGTTTATGAGATCGAGGCTTTCCCGATACGGGACAGTGACGGCCGCAAAAAAGTTGTCGAAATAGTCAGGGATATTACTGATAAATATAATAATGCCGCCAAATTATTCGAGCAGGAACAGTTTCTGGCCAATATTTCCCGGGTTTCGCGCGACGCTATCATTGCCGTGACCAGCCGGGGAAGATTTTCTTTTTGGAATACGGGGGCAGAAGAATTATTTGGGTATAAAGCCAGGGAAATGATCGACCAGTCGGTCAGCAAGCTGCTGCTGCAGGGAAAGTATAAACAGCTCAAAGCGCTCGGGGAAAGAATTATAAAAAAGGGTTTCATTAAAAATTATACAACTAAAGCTGTCACCAAAGACGGGAAGACAGTACCTATCAGCATTACTGCCAGTGTAGTCAAAGACGCCAAAAACAAGATCCAGGGATTTTCTGCAATTTTCAGCGATATCACCGATTTGCGCCGGTATGAAGAAGCATTGCTCAATGAACGGAATAAACTGGAAGAGATCTTTGAGGGTAGCGCTGATGGTATTGCCATCGTTGACCGGAAATACCGGGTCCAGTATCTCAATAAATTCATGCGTGAACAGTATCCCGGGAAGATATTAGGCCGGCAGTGCTACCAAGTTTTTAATTACCGCGATAAAATATGCCCCTGGTGTCCGGTACAGAAAACTATTAAAAATGGAAAATCGGCTATTGGTATCTCGGAAGATAAAATGGGGCGGTTTATGGAGATCAAAACCTCGCCCATGAGAGATGCATCAGGCCGGATCGTGGCGGCTATTGAAATAGTCCGGGACGTCTCCAAGCGCATCAAAATAGAACGGGAAATCGCCCGCTACCAGCAAATGGTGGAAAATTCTTTTGATGGCATCATGATCATTGATATGGACCGGGTCATCCAGTATGTGAATCCGGCAGGAATGAAACTGTTTGGCTATCAGTCTGCAGCGGAGTTAATCGGAAAACATGATTCGATTTTTGGGCAGGGATCCCTAACTGATAAAGATGACCTGAGCAGTAAGATCACGGATATCGTCAATCAGAAAGGCCGCTGGATAGGCGAAGTTGCTTCCCGGAAAAAAGATAATTCCTATATTAATATTATGCTGGCTATCAGCTTGATCAAGGATAAGAAAGGCGTGCCGATAGGCCATGCCTGTATCATCCATGATGTTACCAAAAGAAAACAGCGCCAGGAACAGATAGATTACCTCGCCAATATAGTCAGCCAATCCCAGGAACCGATCTTCACTACAGATAATCAGGGTTGTGTCGTTACCTATAATGTAGCTTTCCGTCATTTGATCGGTTACAGTGATGAAGAACTGCGTGGAAAATCATTACTGTCTTTGATCCCTCTGGGCGCCAGCCAGTTGGAAGTCACGATGCGTGAAGGAAAATGTACCGGCACAGAAACAGAGGCCATTGCCAGCAGTGGAGACAAGATTCCCATTAACCTGTCTACATTTATCCTGAAAAACAGTACCGGCACTGTTATTGGGCTGGCCGGTTTTATTGAAGACATCAGGGAAAAGAAATTCCTGCATGAAAAGCTGACCCAGCATGCGCGTTTGGCTGCTATCGGTAAGTTGTCTGCCGGGCTGGCACATGAGATCAACAATCCTTTACTGGGTATTATGGGCTTGGCGCAGCTGCTCCAGCAAAACGAGGCCATTAGGAACCTGGGCGGTAAGGAATTATCCCTGATCGAACAGGAAATATTCCGTTGTGTGCGGATCATGGAGAATCTTACCTATTTTGCCCAGCCGCCGGAAACCGTTAAAATGAAATACAATATTAATACCCTGATTGATGAAGTTTTGGTCAATATCAGGACCCAGCCGGCGCTGAATAAGGTTAATATTATTACTAAATACAACAGTTATCTTCCAAAGATCGCCATTGATTACGGCCAAATGCACCAGGCCCTGAGCAATATTCTCTTTAATGCCTGCCTGGCCAGCCAGGATGAACGGGGACAAGTAAAGATCACTACCGCCCTGGAAAAAGCGCATGACCAACAATATATTAAAGTAAAAGTGGAAGATACGGGACAAGGATTAGCCAAAGAAAAGATCGACCGGATCTTTGATCCTTTTTCAGCCGTGG
>DJVG01000041.1 GCA_002441095.1 Elusimicrobia bacterium UBA6262 | reverse complement strand
TTGTTAATTTACAACCACCCCTTATCATTAGAGCCTGTCAAAGGAAACAATGAAGAAATTATTAGTGCTGCTAATTATATGTTTAAGCGCCGGCCGGGTTACAGCGGAAATACTGACCGAAGCTCCCCTGGAAAAAAATCTTGTTATCCAAAGTATCGAGATCAAGGGGCTGACTAAGTTGTTGCCTTATGAAATAGCAGCTAAAATGGAAACCAAAGAGACTTCCTGGTGGCCCTGGTCCAAGCCGGCTTATTTTGATGCTGATGTCCTGACGCAGGATCTCAATAATATTGTCAACTTATATCAGGATAATGGTTTGTATGATACCCAGGTCGCGGCTGAGTTTATTCTCCGCCCTAAAAAGAAACTGGACCTGGTCATTCAGATCCAGGAAGGTTATTATTACCGGATCAGCAAGATCGATATTTTGAATGACACTCATCTTAATGAGGCTGTAAAAAAAATGCTCTACAGCAGTCTTGAATTGCATGAGAATGGGATTTTTACTTACCAGAGCTATAAAA
This sequence comes from Elusimicrobia bacterium UBA6262, assembly GCA_002441095.1. Lineage (GTDB taxonomy): Bacteria > CAYTYR01 > UBA6262 > UBA6262 > UBA6262 > UBA6262. The sequence goes on along the minus strand of DJVG01000041.1, from coordinate 14,173 downwards.
CTTCGAAAAAGAAGATCCTCACTGTTTTGGCTGACCATGGTTACTATGAGGCCCAGATCAGCGGTCAGGTCATCATGGACCGGAAAAAAGTCCAGGCCAAGGTTGTATATACCCTGGAAACCGGACCGCTGCAAAAATTTGGCCGGATCAAAGTTTCCGGGACAAAAGGGGTCAGGGAAGGAATCATCACCCGGGAGCTGTTGTTTAAAGGGGATGATATCTTTAGTTCCAATAAACTATATCTCAGCCAGCAACGGATATTTGACCTGGGATTTTTTAAGTCTGTAGTATTAGAGCCGGCAGTCAATCCCCAGGACCCGGCCATCCTGGATATCAATGTGCAGGTTGAGGAAAGACCTTTTTATAACCTCAAGATCGGCCCTGGTTACGGGCCGGAAGACAGAGCCCGGATACAAGCATTCTGGAAATTGTATAATTTCGGCAGGTTGGGCGGCAATCTGGTAGTTAATGGGAAACTGGCCCAGCGGCAACACATCCTTGATACTAATTTAACCCAACCCTATTTCAGTGACCGTAATACCAACTTGATCACCGGTATTGGCTATCAAAAGGATTTTTATGATTTTTACCGCCGGGAAAAGTTGAATGCCCGCGCCCGCATCACCAGGAGCCTGACGCCCACCTTGAATACTTTTTTTGGCTACCAGGTAGAACGGGACCGGTTGTTTTTGCTGGATCCAGCCCTGGTTTTTGATGAAGATACCGGATTTGCCAGGAAATACATCTTAAGCTTCCTGGAAGTCGGCTTCCAGTACAAAACCACTACTGACCTGTTCAATCCAAAAGCCGGCCAGATCAGTTATTTTACCTGGGAATTTACTCCTAAGTATATCGGTTCAAGCGTCAGTTATTTACTCGGTTCGTGGGAGTATAAATATTTTCAGCCTTTGGGCAGTCATGTTGTTTTGGCCTGGCGCAACCAATTCGGTTATGCCCGGCCGATACTGGCTACTAACAGTCTACCGGTCTTTAAGCGGTTTTTTTCCGGAGGCAGTTATAGTGTTCGCGGCTATAGTTATCGGTCTCTCGGTCCCCGGGATGAGCAGGATAACCCTGTCGGCGGTAATTCACTGTGGGAAGGTAATATTGAATTACGTTTGCCTTTCTATCGGGATCTTGGGGTGGTGCTGTTTTATGATTATGGAGAAGTATATTCGCAAACCCGTTACTACAGCCTGCCAGGACTATCAACTGCCGCTGGCATAGGATTACGGTATAATACAGTTATTGGCCCGATCCGGCTGGATTATGGCTATAAACTGAAGCCTTTTCAGGGCACAGAGCGATATAAGATTTATATCAGTATAGGGCAAGCGTTTTGAAAACGGCGTATAGCGTATAGCGGGTAGCGTAGAGAGAATAGAAGACAAGGATACTGGAGATGCGGAAACTGTTTAAGATATTATTTATAGGGCTCATACTAGTCATAGTGGCAGGGTACTTGCTGCTTATTACGCCGCTAACCCAGAGGGCGTTAAAGGACTATGTGCTGCGTAAAATTAATGCTGATACCTCCAGCATTATCAAGATCGGTTCAATTAAAGGCGGTTTTTCCAATCATCTCCTTTTGGAAAATATAGAATTAAAAACGGACCGCCTCATGCTGACGGCCAGAAAAATCAGCATAAAATACCATCCTAATCTGTTGGTTTGGGGGCATCTGGTCATAGAAGAACTGGAAATGGATGGCGCAAAAATAAGGACCTATCCGGCGCCGGCCGGCAAAAAAAATAATATTCCGGCGGATGTTGTACGACAAGATCAGTGGTTAAAGGACATGCAAATCAGGAAACTCATTATGAACTCAGCGGCCATAGAGTATGGCCGTCAAGAGCTGCCCCCTGTATCTTTAAATAAGGTCGATATTAACGCCGCGATCCAGTATGATTTCATTAATAAAGCCCTGAAATTAGATCTAGCCGGATTCAGCTGTACCGGTGAATCACCAGCTTTAACCATTGTTAAAGCAAAAGGGGAAATTGTTTCTACCCAGTATGACTTGCGGGTATCCGGATTGCAGGTCAAACTGCCTAGATCTATAGTGTACCTGGATGGCGCGGTTAAGGATTTTCAGTCCCCCAAGATATATTTGCATTGTAAATCCGACCGTTTCAATATAAGCGATGTGCCGGTTTCACGAAAAACAGCGGCTAGGTTTAATAAACCACTTTCTTTTGATATTATCGCCAGCGGTGACCTGTCCATGTTGCGCTGGGTGATTCAGGCCAAATCCGGGACAGCGTCATTTTCCGGGAGGGGGATCGTTGATGCGCTGGGTTTAAAAAAGCATAGTTTTACCTTTAACGGGGAATTGTCCCATCTGAATCTGGCGGAATTCAAGATCGCTGATTTTGGTAATACTGACTTTAACATTGCCGTTCAGGGGACGGGAAGAGGAAATAAACCTTGGAATCCTGAAATAGAGATGACCTTAACCATCCAGGATTCATATTTTGGGCCATACCAGGTCTATCCTTCAGAATTAATGATTTCGCTCAGCAAAGCCACGCTCACTGCGGCCACCAATTTGCTTAATACTAATTTTGGCCATTTTGTTTTTCAGGGGGAATTTGACGTGCCGTCTCTGTCTGCCGGTATTGCCGCGGCCAGTCTGTCGCTCAAATTCGACCAGTTTAATCTTAAGCCTTTTATGCCATCTATTTACCTGGGTACTAATCTTAACGGAGCAATAGACCTGACTGTTCAGGATCTGGAGTGGCAAGACCAGGCCCGGGCTGAATGGTCTGCAACGATAGATATCGCCAGGAGCAACCTGGCCAGGATCAACATCGACCGGCTGAATGTAGAGGCAGAATGGTCAAGCAGCAAAGTAAATATAAAAAAGGGCCAGCTGGCAAGCGAACTGGCTGATGCTGACATAAGTGGTTTTTATGAAAAAGAAGGGACTACTGATATTCACTACCGGGTCGAGGCAAAAGATTTAAGCCTGGTTGGTAATATTATCCCGTCTTATCCTGTATCCGGGCAGGTTAGTTTAAATGGCAGTGTATCTGGCCGTACTGAAAATCCGGAAGCAGTCTGGCACCTGGGCGTTAAAAAATTAAGGTTCCAGAATTATTTTCTTGCTACCCTGGACTGCGCGGGTTACTACAAGGATAAAATATTTGATTATGAGCTGGCTCTCACCGGGAGACCTAACCAGGTTTTGAGCCTAAAAGGATTGACCAATATTCAAAAAACACCAATAGAAACAAATATCGAACTGTTAAGAATACGTTACCTGGACCAGATCTGGCTGAACGAGAAAATATTTACCCTGCTGACTGATCGTCATTATTTAGCGGTAGATGACCTGGTCATGGGCAGCCGGGGACAGGTCATCAGGGCTCAGGGGTTATTAGATTGGCAAGGAGCCTTTGATTTTTCAGTTAGTGTAGAGAACCTGCAACTGGGATATTTCAATGAATCTTTTAGTGCTGAACAAATTATTACCGGCAATCTCAATAGTTTTATTTTTGTTTCCGGCACTGCTGCCCAGCCGGTTATGAAAGCCAGGTTTGAAATAGGTGCGCTTGAAGTTAAACCTGTCTGCTTTGAAAAATATACCATGGACCTTAATTACCAGAACGGGCAGTGGGAGATGCGCGGCTTAGGTATCTGCCAGTCCAAATCGTCGCTTGATTTAGCAGGTACCTGGCACTATCCGGTTAACCTGGACCGCCCGCTGCCGGATGTCTGGGATAGTACTATAGACTTAAAAATAAAACTGGATAAATTACCGATTGATTTTGTGCAGACAATTGTACCTGCGGTAAGGAGCGCCAAGGGTTTTCTCAGCAGCACTATTGAAGCCCAGGGGTCTTTACGTGATCCGGATATTAGTATTCTGGCGAATACAACTGAATGCAGCCTGAAATTAAGGGATTTGCCTGAGCCCTTTACTGCGCTCAAGACTAAAGCCAGGATCCATAATAAGAAACTTGAATTGGCCTATTTCCTGGCGGATATTACGGCTGGGCAGTTTTACTTGGCCGGTACCGGTGAGGTAGAAAAACTGCAATTGGCCTCTTTTAATTTTGCTTTAAAAATTACTAACGGGCCTATTTTTTATCCTGGTATCTTTACGGCTACGGTTAATGCGGATGGCAGTTTCAAGAAGCAGGGGCCGAATTATGCCTTGCAGGCTGACATAAAAGCCTTGGAGGGAGTTATTGAGATCAAGATTACGGAAAGGGACAAGCAGGAGGATCTGGTTTTTGTCGATGATCTTGAACAGCCAGATGGCCAGCCGCAGCCGGCGGAAAAAGAACCTGAATCTTTCTATGATCATTTAGCGCTGGATTTTAATATTCATAGTGAAGGTGATCTCTGGTACAAACTGGATACTTCCAAAGCTGAGTTAGTAGGAGATTTGCGCATCCAAAAGCAACTCCGGGGAGAGCTCACATACTTGGGCAGTGTCAGGATCAAGCAGGGGTATTATGATTTCTTACGCAATCGGTTTATCATCACTCACGGTGAATTGCAATTTCCCGGCACTGCTGGATTTAATCCGTTATTGAATATCAATGGGGAATATGACGAGCTGAGCGAAATTATGATCACGGCTACGATCAGGGGGGACTTGAATAATCCGCTGATCCAGCTGCGCAGCGATCCGCCGCAGAGAGACGTGGAAATATTGTCATACCTGCTTTTTGGCAAGTCATCACAAAATCTTTCTAACCAGGAAGCTTCTTCTGTGGAAAGCCAGGTTTTAAGCTTCATCGGGAGATCCACGGTCCTTAAGGTGCGGGATATTCTGGGAGATAAATTGACGATCGATACGCTGGATATTAAGAAGGATGAAGACAAGCAGAATTGGCGGGTTTCAGTCGGAAAATATATCGGCCGCAGGCTTTTTGTATCTTATACCTTCGGTTTTTCAGCTGAGGCTGAAGATAAATTACGTTTAGAATATAAATTGGGCCGGCAGTGGAATGTGGAAAGCGAAATATCGCAAATGAATTCCGCTGGTGCTGATTTATTCTGGACTGTGGATTATTAGGTTTTTTCTCTTGACCAACTGGCAAATTATAAGATATTATATTCTTGTTTAAATATATAATGAGAGGTAGACATGGCTCTGGAAACTAATTACATGCTTATCGTTAAAGAACCGGATGTGAATAAGATCAAACAAAAGATCATGGACATGCTGAACCAGGTATCTAACCAGATGTATAGTAATTTTGACAGTGTCCTGTCCTTGAAGGCTTTGTCTGATCCCAATATGGACAAATATATTTATAAAATGTGGGTTAATTTTGGCGAAGATGCAGACGAAGGCGACCTGAAACAGATCAAACGTGAGTTCGAGATAAGTGTCGCTGAAGAATGCCGCAGTGGCACTATTTTTATTACGGTTTTTGAATATGAAGGCGAGTTTAAGCTGGTCAATATTATCTAGCGGATAGCGTTTAGCGGGTAGCGTATAGGAGAAAGCAGGTTTATACAACCTGCTTTTTTTATTTTATGTATATTTTACTAGCCGCTATACGCTTTACGCTATTTTTACATTTCCGGAGTAAAGTTCATGCTCAAGAACGGTTGCGGTGGAGTCGGTTGCTTGGCAAAATCATAATAGATGATTACCGCCTGATTTGGCTTATACATTCCGGTATTATAATTAAAGTAGACTTGCTGGACCGGATTGGATTCGCGCTCTCCCATGCCCGTGCCGGCTTGCATTTTCTTTTCCCGGCAGCTATCCTGGGCTGATGGCGCAGGCAAGGCGCAGTCGCCATCTTTTTTAGAGCCTAATATCTCATTGAACGGATGAGTCCGGCGGGTATATTCATACACCGGGTTTTGTTCATAATATTGTTCTAATTCCCGGTTATCCCAGAAGTAAGCAGCTCCGATCACACCACAGTTCACTGACAAGTCCTGGCCCCAGCTGTTGGAACGCCACTTGGCGTAAGAGTCTTCTTTACTGGTGAAAAAGAAACGCCGGGCATCCTGGCCGTTGACCTGCCAGCCGCGGATAGTGATGAAACTATATGGTTCAATGATCCATTTTGAGCCATCAGCGGGTCTGCATGGTTTACCGTTGATGGAATTAATGCCGTCTATAGTCAAGTTAACCGCTACTCGTATCGGTAAGGGATTGTGCAAGGCAATAGCATATCTTTCACCAGGTTTGGCAGTGACAAAGGGGCGGCGGTTAAGTGATGATTCTGCTTTATTCCCGTTATTATCACTCAGTACCTGTACCAGGAAGCTATAGTTATAAGGCCGGTTTTCGTACCGCACATTTCCGTCACGGATGATCTTAGTGCGGCACCTGAAATTAAACGGTTGAGTGGCTGCAAAGGCAGTCTGGCCAATGCTTATGGCGGCCAATATGGCCAGGGCGAGCAGTGCCGGGATCAGCTTTCTTGCTTTCATTGTATCCTCCTTGCGGGGTATAACCCGGGAATTTTACTACTTTCATTTGTTAAGACACTCCTATTTGCAAGAAGTTCCATCCTAAACACAGGTGATCAGGTGATCAGGAAATCAGGAAGTGGGTATCAGGATAACAGGAGAGCAGTTAAAAAATTCGGAAAATTTAAAAGAAATTACTTTGACCCTGTATTTATTGTGATACTCTTTTATTGACACTCTTTAGTGACACTGTATATAATAGAACTATGAACAGAGTTTTTAAGCCGACACAAGTATTATTCGCTCCGACCTATCAATGTAATCTTCATTGTGCTCATTGTTGTGTCCCCCAAAGCAAGGTCAGGTTGCCTGTATTCCAGGGTCTTAAATTGTTAAAACAGTGCCGGCAGATAGGAATTAGTGAATTGGGATTTACCGGTGGGGAACCCTTTTTATATCCTGAATTCATGAGCGCTATTTCTAAAAATGCGGCCAAACTGGGCTATAAATTTGATCGCATTATGACCAATGCCGGCTGGTTTAAAGGCCAGCAAGATCTGGAAATAGCTTTATGTCAAATAATAAACGCCGGATTCAATGGCACATTTTGTGTCAGCGTAGACGATTTCCATGAAGTGCCTGTCGCTAAAATTGCCCGGTTTATTGTCACTGCCGTAAAAATGACTGGCAGAGTGGCCGGCATATCTTTAGTTTATGTCAACTCTCTATATAAGATCACTGCATTAGCCCGTGCCCTGTCTGGTAAGTTAAGTAAAAGGCACAGATTAGTTGTGCCGCCTAGCCTTGATTTCCCGGGATTGAGTGCCAAGATCACCAGGATAAACTTGTGTCCCATTGAGCAGGCCGGTGCATTAGCTGTACCCTGGGGCGCACACTGGTTCAAGGAAGATTATTGCCAGGGACCGGGGCAGGTGCTTTATGTTGATCCAAACGGAAATGTGAAACCCTGCTGCGGTTTTGCCTCAGACTTACCGGAGATGACGATCGGCAATATATACTGGCAAAGTGCCAAAGAAATTATCAGGAAAGCAAACTCAGACCGGTTTATCAAGGCTGTTTACGGTCAGGGACTGCTGGCCTTAAGAGATGTATATACGCGCTGTCATCCTACCGAAAAATTAAGACCAACCAAAGATCATTGTTTTTTTTGCTGGTACCTGCAGAAAAAAGGGATCAGGAGCTGCCTTGGGAAAAAATAAGCAACTCTATTTGTTTGACGGGTATAATGTGATCAATAAGATCCCGGAGCTAAAGCGTTTTTTCCCCAAGGAGCTGCAACGGGCGCGGGAAGCTTTAGTCGATTATCTTGCTTCCAGGCGCAGCTGTTTAGGACCGGACTGTGAAATCAAGATCGTCTTTGACGCCCGTAATAGCAGCCAGGACCTTACGCGGCAGCAAACAGTCAAAGGTATCTGCCTGCTGTTTGCTGATCCTGGCCAGGAAGCTGATGACCTGATAATTGATGAGGTCAGGCGGCAATATCAACACCGGCAGATCAAGGTCGTAAGCAACGACAACAAGATCGGTAACCATGTCAGGGTATTTCAAGCCAGACTGCTGAAAGCGGAAGATCTGGTGGGGATGCTTAACCCGGTTAAATTCAGTCGGGCAACAGCAAAAGGAAAAGTCTGTCAAAAAATAAATAGTGTAGACGGCGATGATATTACCGCTGAATTGGAAAAACTCTGGAAATAATTCTTGACATTACCGGTGGCAAGTGATATTTCTATGTATAGGAAAAAGATTTGCTATTGTTTAAATTACGGAAAATAAAGTATTTTTAAGGAGTCGGATTACATGAGAAAAAAATGGGTAATGGTGATATTGATGCTCTTAGTAATTAGTTTGATCTCTGCACCAGCCTTTGCCTCCAGTAAAGTCGGTACTACCGGGGCCCAATTTTTGAAAGTTGGGATAGGCGGCAGGGCGACAGCGATGGGTGGCGTGTATACCGGGGTGGCTGATGATATCAGCGCGCTTTATTGGAATCCTGGCGGATTGGGCGGATTAGAACAAACAGAAGTGATCTATACTTACAATAAGTGGTTCCAGGATATTACACATCACTTTGTCGGAGGCGCTGTACCGACACAGTTCGGCGTGTTCGGCTTGGGTATTACTATGCTGGGCATGGATGACCTGGAAAAAAGGACAGGTGATTCGATCACCGCAGAAGGAACATTTAAAGCGCAGGATATGGCAGTAGCTTTCGCTTACGGCACAAGCCTAACCGAAACCCTGATGGTTGGCGGCAGTCTTAAAATGTTGAGCTCTAAAATAGATGACGAAAGCGCCAGCGGTCTGGCCGTAGATCTTGGCGCGTTGATGAAAACCGGCGTCCAGGGATTGAATGTCGGGTTTGCAGTCACTAATCTGGGCGGAGAATACAAGTTTATTGATGAGGGCGATCCTCTGCCGATGATGATCAAACTAGGAGCAGGATATAAAGTCTTAAATGATACCTTGACCCTGGCCGCAGATGTCATTTATCCTAATGATAATGATCTAATATTTGGCGGTGGGGTGGAATATGCTTTGAAATTTGGTAATGGCGGGGCGCTGGCTCTGCGGACCGGTTATAAAACTGGCGTAGATTCTGGCGGATTAAGCGGTTTGGGCGCGGGTATAGGTATCAGCTACCAGATGTTCGGATTTGATTTTGCCTGGACGCCTTATGGCGATCTTGGCGATGCTATTCGCGGTTCGCTCTCTCTGAAATTCTAATAATTTAAGAAATATAATATACCCATAAAATAAAAATGCTCTGCGTTTTAACCTACGCAGAGCATTTGTTTATATTATTACCTTATAGATCAGTAATTTAGTTGTTTACCGGGGTCCTGTCTTCCCGATATAGCTATATCGGGACAAAAGCATCAATAACCCTGGCAAAAATCAAACCCTCGCCACCCCCAGTTACTCTTATGATAACGGTAACTGTATAGATCAGGGAACTCGGTTGTTTTTTGAGCGAGCTTGTCGATTTTAGTCAAAGCATGCTTGCAAGCAACGAGGGTATCTTCTGGTTGCTGGATGCCGAGATTGTCTNNTGAGCGAGCTTGTCGTGTTTCAGCCAACCCTCCAAAAAGATCGGCGGGTCAGCCTGCGGCTGAAGCAATTATTAAGTTAAAGACCTTTAACTAAGCGCGACCAGAGGGAGTCCGCCAGTCTATTTGGCGGAAACAAAAATAACCAGTTCACTGATATACGGAAAACTTATATTTAAATTATTTTCGATCAAAGAAGGGGTTCTTGCCGCTGACTGAAAGGGGGATACCCATAATGATCTTATTTTCTTCTCCCAGCAAATTCATTTCCCTCACCGCCCAGCCTACAGTATACATGATCCGGTTGTCAATCCTCATATCCGCTGCCTTGCTCACCGCTGCTCCCACAGCTATGCCCAAGTCATGGGAATTAAAGATGCAAACTGTCTGCTTCGCCCGGCTTTCAGCGCAGTTCTTGTTGCCGCATAGTCCGCACAATTTTAAGTCAACCGGATCTATTTTGGTGCCCAGCAGTATTAAAACCTGTGCCTGCCGCACGCCCTTGGCATCGCGGATATATCCCTGGTGATCATATTGTTTGGCGATCGCTTCCATTTTATCAGCGATCTTATCTTTATCAGGACCTGAAACGATCATGGTAGTTAAATTATCAAGGCCCTTGGCCTTTGGCGCAGTTCTCACTGCCAGGCAGATCTCTTCTGCCATTTTCAGTAAAACATTCTCGTTTTTTTCCGGATTTTTCATTATCATTTGTTTTCTCCTTGATCTTGCTATACGCTCTACGCTAACGCTATACGCCGTTTCTAATAACCGCCTTCACCCATGGTAGTGATGTTTTCTTTGCTTAGCACTGCCGAAGCATATTCTGTCGGCTCAGTACCGGCTACATAGCTTTCTAAAAAAGGATTAGGCCAATTAGGCGGTGCCAGTAATCCTGATTTATAATCGATCTTAACCTGTTTGATCTTTGAAGGGATCTTAAAATCGCTGGCCGGGATGTTTTGCAGGGACTGTTCCATGAAATCTGTCCAAATGGGGCAAGCGATGACTCCGCCGGTTTGTTTTTCTCCGATGATCCGATGGTCATCGTAACCGACCCAAACTCCGCAGGCCAGGTCCGGAGTATAGCCTATGAACCAGGCATCCCGGTAATCATTGCTGGTACCGGTTTTCCCGGCGCAAGGACGGCCAAGTGCCCTGGCAGCGTAACCTGTACCATTCTTGACTACGCCTTTAAGTAAATTAGTCATGATATAAGTAGTTTGTTCTGAAAGCACCGGTCTCTCCACCGGAATGTTCTGCTCCAGGATGTTACCGCTGGCATCTTTGACCATTATTACGCTGTACGGCTTAGTTTTTATGCCATAGTTGGCAAAGGTGCAGAAGGAGCTGGTAATTTCCTGCAGGGTAACCTCGCTAGTGCCTAGCGACAAGGATAAGTTATTTCCTAACTGGCTTTGTATCCCTAATTGTCGGGAATAAATAACCACTGTCTCCGGAGTCAGTTGTACAATGAGCTTGACTGCGCAGACATTGCGCGAATTTTCCAGGGCCCGCCGCAAGGTAGTTGGCCCCCAGAATTCCTGGTCGTAATTTTTCGGCGTCCATTCTTTTTCATCTCCGCCTACCAGGGTGACCGGCGAATCATCGATCAGTGAGGAAGGGGTTAGCCCGTTTTCCAGGGCGGCGGTAAAAACAAAAGTCTTAAAAGCGCTGCCTGGCTGCCGTTTAGCCTGGGTGGCGCGGTTGAACTGGCTTTTTTCAAAATTGCGTCCGCCAACCAAAGCCCTGATCTGCCCGCTTTTAGGATCAATGGCGATTAGCCCGCATTGCACCGGAGCATCAGTTGAAGCAGCGATATCATATGGGCTTAATTTCTTGTCCAAGGCTTTTTCTGCATTGCGCTGCATACCCAGATCCAGTGTGGTGTATATCTGTAAGCCGCCTTTATATATAGCGTCAGTACCGTATTTATCTTCCAGGTCTATCTTAATATTTTCAATGAAGTATGGCGCCGCATTGGAAACGTATTTTTGCCTCTGGGTATAGTACTTATACTGCAGGGCTTTATCTCTTTCTTCCAAAGTAATATATTTTTGATTATACATCAGGCTTAATATAGTCTGAGCCCGGCGCTGGGCTGAAGCTGGCTTGGTAAATGGCGAGTAAGCTTTAGGTGCGCGCAATAAGCCAGCCAGAAGAGCGCATTCTGCCAGGTTCAACTCCTGTACGTGCTTACCAAAATAAACCCTGGAGGCTTGCTCCACACCGTAAGTACCATGACCAAAAAATACCTGGTTCAGGTACATCTGCAATATTTCTTCCTTAGTATATTTCTTTTCAATTTGTAATGATAGCAGGGCTTCCTTGATTTTGCGCTGGAAAGTCCGGTCCTGGGTTAGAAAAAGGGCCCGGGCTAATTGCTGGGTGATGGTACTGCCGCCTTCAACGACCCGGCCCCGGAAAAGATTATTCAAAAAAGCCCGTCCAATACCGCGCAGGTCAATACCCCAATGCCTGAAGAAACGCTCATCTTCTGTAGCAATGACTGCGTTTTGCAGGTCAACCGGTATTCTTTGCAGCGGCACAACAGTGCGCCGTTCAGCGAAAATTTCCGCGATCACTTCATTATGAATATCGTAAAAACGGGTGATCAGCCCTGGTTTGTATTCCTCCAAGGCAGTAGTAGAAGGTAGTTCTTTAGCATATTTGCGGAAGAGCTGCAAAACCGCCCCGGCTGCAATGAGTGTGCAGATAAGAATAGTTATTATAATTCTGAGTAATATTTGTTTTGTGCGCATGGAAATGATAATAACACATTACCTGTTAAATATCAACGAAATATTTTCTTGCCATTCCGCATTTCCTGTGGTAATATCTTGCCATATGAACGATCTTAACACACAACTAAAACTTATAAAAAAAGGCGCCGTGGAGCTGATCAGTGAAGAAGAGCTGGTCAAGAAGCTCCAGGCCAATCATCCGTTGCGCATCAAATTCGGGGTAGACCCTACCACTGCGGATATCCATTTAGGTCATACTGTGGCGCTGACCAAACTGCGGCATTTTCAGGATTTAGGCCATAAGGTGGTATTCCTGATTGGTGACTTTACCGCGCAGATAGGGGACCCCAGCGGTCGATCAGAGACCCGTAAGCCCTTGACTGCGGAAGAAGTAGCTAAGAATGCGGAAACTTATTTACAACAGGTTTTCAAGATACTGGATAAAGATCCAGCTAAATTAGAAGTAGTCTATAACTCTCACTGGCTAGGAAAGATGGGAGTCAAGGAAATCATCGGTCTGGCTTCGCATTATACTGTGGCGCGGATGCTGGAAAGGGATGATTTCCAGAAGCGCTATAAAGAAGGCACGCCTATTTCCATATTGGAATTCCTCTATCCTTTAATGCAGGGTTTTGATTCGGTCAAAATAAATGCAGATATAGAGATTGGTGGCAGTGATCAGAAGTTCAACCTGTTGGTGGGCCGTGAACTGATGCGTGATTACGGCAAGAAAAGCGCGCAGGTAGTGCTTACCATGCCGCTTTTGGAAGGATTGGACGGGGTTCGTAAAATGAGTAAGTCTTTCAATAATTATATAGGCATCACTGAACCACCCAAGGAAATATTTGGCAAGATCATGAGTATTACTGATGAATTGATGTACCGCTATTATGAACTCCTGACCAATGAAGAGGTGGCTGCGATCAAGGAGCAGCATCCCATGGAAGCCAAGAAAAAGCTGGGGGAGATCATCGTAACCCGCTTCTATGATGAAGCCACAGCCAAGGCGGCCTGCGCTGAATTCGGAAATGTTTTTAAGGAGAAACAGGTACCTATTGATATAGAGACTATATATATAGGTAAAGACTCCTGTAATATTATTGACCTGATTCTGGAAGCCAAGCTGGTGGAATCCAGGCGCGAAGCTAAGCGGATGATCGAACAAGGCGGAGTAAAAATAGATGCTGAAAAAATAACGGATGAAGATTTTATGGTGGATATTAATAAAGAACCGATCCTGCAAATAGGCAAAAGAAAATTCAAGAAAATAAAAAACCAAGGGATAATAATTTAGTACGAAGGTCTATTAAAAAATAATACAAATAGTGCTTGACATTATTTAGAGGTTCTGGTAATATTAACCATGGATGCAAGAAGGGAGGGAACAGCAAGCAGAATTCCCGGCAGCAAATAACCTTCGCAATAAATCCTCGCAAAAAATAACAAAATAAATCTTGACAATAAATTTAATATAGGTATAATTTAATAATCCACTTACGCAAGTGGTAAGTGTGATTATGTTATTTTGTTTTCAAATGTTCTTTGATAACTGAATAGGTGCAATATGGTAAAAACCATAAACCTTGTCGATTCTTAACAGAATCAACAAAAAATAGTAATGCTAGCAAACAGTAAGACTAGAGCAGATTATTCTACTCTATAATTATATTATGGAGAGTTTGATCCTGGCTCAGAACGAATGCTGGCGGCGTGCTTAACACATGCANNGGCGAACGGGTGAGTAACACGTGGGTAACCTACCTCCGAATGGGGAATAACCCGCCGAAAGGCGAGCTAATACCCCGTAGTACTGGAAGGTGCAATTCCTTCCTTTTAAAGATGGCGTCCGTAAGGGGCTATCGTTTGGAGAGGGGCCCGCGGCCTATCAGCTAGTTGGCGGGGTAACGGCCCACCAAGGCAACGACGGGTAGCCGGCCTAAAAGGGCGATCGGCCACACTGGAACTGAGACA
>DJVG01000063.1:15296-16217 GCA_002441095.1 Elusimicrobia bacterium UBA6262 | reverse complement strand
AAGCTTTATTAACCTGATAACCACCTCCTGATAACCTGATAATCTGATTACCGTATTTAATTGTATAAAAGGGATATATGAAAATAATCAGAAAAGTCAAACAGATGCGGGAATATGTAGCTGCTGCCAAAAAAGCCGGCAAGAAGATTGGATTGGTGCCGACGATGGGAGCTCTGCATGAGGGGCATCTCAGTCTTATTCGCCGCGCCAGGAAGGAAAATGATGCGGTAGTAGTAAGTATTTTTGTCAATCCCACCCAGTTTGGTCCGAAAGAAGATTTTAAGAGATATCCCCGGCCGCTGGCAAAAGATATACGACTGGCTAAGAGTGCCGGAGCAGCAGTGATCTTTAATCCCAGGGCAGAGGAAATGTATCCAGCTGGATATCAAACTTATGTGGAAGTTGGAAAAATAGCTCGCGGACTATGCGGTGCATCGCGTCCTGGACATTTCCGTGGTGTCGCGACAATAGTCGCGAAATTGTTGAATGCTGTAACAGCAGATAAGGCCTATTTCGGCCAGAAAGATTATCAGCAAGTGCAGGTTATTAAACAAATGGTGCAAGACCTGAATATCCCGATCCAGATTGTAGTTTGTCCGATCATCCGCGAAAAAGATGGTTTGGCTATGAGTTCGCGCAACCGGTACTTGAGCGCGAAGGAAAGAAAGTCAGCGAATTGTTTGTATGAAGCTCTTAAAGTGGCTAAGGCTATGTTCAAAAGCGGGATAAGAGAGACAGGTAAGATCAAGAAAGAGAGTAGGACTATTATTGAAAGTAATTTACTGGCTAAAGTGGATTATATAGAGATCGTGGATGCGGAAACATTAGAGCCAGTGAAAATAATTAAAGGTAAAGTTGTTGTTGCCTTGGCTGTTTGTATCGGTAAAACCAGATTGATCGATAATATGGTGGCAGGATGAG
>DJVG01000063.1:0-15283 GCA_002441095.1 Elusimicrobia bacterium UBA6262 | reverse complement strand
TTTATGCCCAGGGCGGGATCGCGGCAGTATTAAGCAGTGAAGATTCATTCCAAATGCATATTAAAGATACTTTGATTGCCGGTGATGGCCTGTGCCATCCTGATGTCGTAGCCATGGTTGTCAAAAGCGCACCGGCTCGTATCCGTGAGCTATTACAATATGGCGTAAAATTTACCCGGTGGGATAAGGATGAAGAGCATCTGGACCTGACCAGGGAAGGCGGCCATTCCAAGCGGCGTATTGTGCATGCCCAGGACTTAACTGGCCGGGAGATCGAAGAAAAACTACTGATCCGGGTTAAACGGGAAAAGAATATCAGCATCTTTGAAGAACACATAGCTATCAACCTGATCAAGAGTAGTAATAACCAGACATGCTGGGGGGCATATGTCCTGGATATTGATAAAAAAGCGGTCGTTACTGTCCTGTCCAAGGTAACCGTGCTGGCCACCGGCGGTGCCGGGAAAGTGTACCTGCTCACTAGTAATCCTGATACAGCAACCGGTGATGGTGTGGCTATGGCTTATCGTGCGGGGGCCAAGATCGCCAATATGGAGTTTATCCAATTTCATCCGACTTGTTTATATCATCCGCAGGCAAAATCGTTCCTGGTAAGTGAATCAGTGCGCGGCGAAGGTGGTATCCTAAGACTAAAAGATGGTACTGCTTTTATGAAAAAATATCACCCGTTGAAAGACCTGGCGCCGCGGGATATCGTGGCTCGGGCGATAGATGCGGAACTGAAGAGAACCGGTGATGAGTGCGTATACCTGGATATTACCCATAAGCCAGCCGCTTATATTAAGAAGAGGTTCCCCAATATATATAAGAAATGCCGGTCTTTTAGCATTGATATGACCAAACAGCCGATCCCGGTAGCCCCGGCGGCTCATTATATGTGCGGCGGCATTATGACTGATATGAACGGCCGGACAACGATTAACCGTCTTTACGCTATCGGGGAAGTGGCGCATACTGGTTTGCATGGCGCTAACCGTCTGGCCAGCAATTCATTGCTGGAAGCTATGGTATATGCGCATAATGCTNNGTTTCTTTTCCTCCGGTCAACCCTTGGGATAGCGGCAAAGCAGTGGAAAGTGATGAATCGATCATGGTGGCGCATAACTGGGATGAGATCAGGCGGTTAATGTGGAACTATGTAGGCATAGTTCGTTCAGAAAAACGCCTGGCCCGGGCCAAACGACGGATCGAGATGCTGCAGAGAGAAATTGCCGATTATTACTGGAACTTCATCATTACCAGTGACCTGCTGGAATTGCGTAACCTTGCTACTGTGGCGGAAATTATTATTAAATCAGCTATTAAGCGCAAGGAGAGCCGCGGCCTGCATTATACTATTGACTATCCCGAGACAAATGATTTACAATGGCAGAAAGACACTATTGCAGAAATGTCAAAGAGTAAATATAAAAAATCAAAATTAAGGTAATAAAATTATTAATTTTAGTTTGTGGTTTTGATATTGAAGATTTGATTTTTAAATTTTATAGGAGCTTCTGGTGACTGTACCCATCAATTTCTATTTGCTGATCATTTTTGTATTACTGATGTTGGCAGTGATAATTTTACTGGCTATAGGCTACTGGCGCAAGCGCCAAAGCGATAATCTTTGTGAGGTAAAGAATAAAGAATTGACCGTCAGCCAGCAGGAGTTACAGGCGGCCCAATCGGAGTTGCTGGCAGCAAATGATGAGTTAAGCTTTGCTTATGAACGGCTTAACCAGCAGACGAATGAATTACGGCGCTTGAACCAGACCAAAAGCGAATTTGTTTCCATGGTCAGCCATGAATTGCGGACACCGCTGACTATTATCAAAGAAGGGATCCGGCTGAACCTGGATGGCACTGCCGGGCCGACGAACGAGATGCAGAAAGAATGTTTGAATATGGCCCTGGATGGGGCCAATCGCCTGGGCCGCCTGATCAGCGACCTGCTGGATGTCAGCCGGATAGAAGCGGGCCGGCTGCGGCTGGCCAAAAGGGAAGTTGATTTCAATAAACTGCTGGAAAATTTAAGGGACAGCTACCGGGGGTCAATGCAGGAAAAAAGAATAGCGCTGGAATTTAATATTTCCCGGGAGCTGCCAAAAGTATTTGGTGATACAGACAAAATAACCCAGGTTGTGACCAACCTGATAGATAATGCCCTGAAATTCACCAGTGAAGGCGGCAGGATAACGATAATGGCGAGCGAAAAGGTATCAATGGGTGAGCCTGAACTGGCCATCGAGTTTGTGGAAATCAGCATAGCGGATACCGGATTAGGTATCCCTAAAGAAGAAGCAGAAAGGATCTTTGAAAAATTCTACCAAATAGGTTCTCATCTCACCAGGCAAAGCGGTGGCAGCGGCTTAGGATTATCTATAGCTAAAAGCCTGGTAGAAGCCCATGGGGGTAAGATCGCGGTGCAAAGTGAATTGGGTAAGGGCAGTAAATTTACGTTTACCTTGCCGCGTTATGCCGGCCAGAAAGAATCTGAGATCAAGATTAAGCCGGAAGACGAACTGTTCCTGGAAGAACGCCAGCATAAAAATTACCTGACACTGGTGCTGGAAGAAACGATCAAGACCGCTTTTATTTACCAGTCCAAATTTTCAGTGATGGTGATGCGGGTTGATAATTTCAAGGAACTGGCTGGCTTTGAAATAGAGATGGAGCTGAAAAAACTGGAACAGGTTATCAGCCACACGGTGCGCAAGCCTTATGATAAAGTGATCATCGAAGGTGAGGAAGTGATCCTTGTTTTGCCGGAAGCGAATGTGGAAGGCGTCAAGGCGGTAGAACGCCGGATCATGGAATCGCTGGTCAAGACTGAATTCCGGGTAAAGGATAAGAAACCCTGGTTCAAGATCGGCAGGGCCACCTATCCGGAAAATAGTGATAAACCGAAAGAGTTGCTGGAATTTGCTCACAATAACTTGCAGGACCGCCCATTGTAAGGTTCCTGAAAAGAATTATTGTGCTACTGCGAATTCATCTTTTTGGCGGAGTTTACCCGCCAACGCTTTAGTGGAGGGCCAGTTTCATTCGCTCCTAACATATCACTTCGTTTATATGCGTCGTCGCTCATTCATAGTCTCGCTCAAAAATATGAATTCTCGTAAGGCAAATAATGCTTATCAGGAACCTTATGAAAAAGAAGATACTGATAGTTGATGATGAAAAGCAGATCGCCAGGATGCTGAAGATACGCATGGAAGCCTTTGGCTATGAGGCAGATACTGCCCATGACGGAGTAGAGGGATTAGCCAAGGCCCAGCAGTATAAGCCTGACCTGATCATTTTAGACGTAATGATGCCGAAAATGGACGGATTCGAGGTCTGCCGCAAGTTGAAAGAAGACCCGGCTTTAAAGAGCACGCCGGTCATTATGCTATCGGTAAAGGCAGAAGAAAAGGCCAATGATCTAGGGGTGATAGCCGGGGCAGATGACTATATGCCCAAACCGTTTGAACCGGTAATATTAATGGAAAAGATCAGAAAATTGCTAAAATAAAAAGTAGCGGATAGCGGGTAGCGTTTAGCGTATAGAAAAACCTTATAACGACTTACTATACGCCATACGCCGAGGTTGAAATGGCAGAAAAGAGTGTTTTGATCATAAGTGATAATTATGGCCTGGGAGAAGAACTTAAAACCAAGTTCACCGGGCATAATTTTGAAGTGACCTTGAGCGGTGATGGCAAGCGGGGATTGTATGAAGTCATGACCGCTGAACGTACTTTTGATGCGGTAGTGATCGATGATAAAATCCTGATCGTCAGCATGCTGGAAATAGTACGTCGCTTAAAAACGACCGAGCGGACCAAAAAATGGCCGATCTTGATCTTATCTGACGAGACTGAAAAAGATGCCTTGCTGGAAGCACAAGAGCTGGGGATCACCAAATATGTGAAAAAACCGGTGGCAGCGGATATTATTATATATATGACCGAGCAATTGCTGGCAGAATCCCAGGCCAGCCAGGTGCCGCCGGAAACTGATAATCGAAAAAAGATCGTGGTCGTTGATGATGAGGTGCCTATCGCCAGGATGTTAAAGATCAGGTTGGAAGCCAATGGCTATAATGTTTTTATGGCTCACGATGGGAAAGCAGGATTAGACCTGATACATCAGGTTGTTCCCAATTTGATCCTTTTGGATCTGGTACTGCCGGTGATAGACGGATTTAAAGTTTGCCGGATGCTGAAATTTGACAATAAGTATAAAGCAATCCCGATCATTATGCTGACGGCCCGCAGTGCTGATGAATCCAAGAATCTGGGACAGCAGTTGGGAGCGAATGCCTATATGACCAAACCTTTTGAGCCTGAACAATTATTAAAAAAGATCGAAGAGCTTATAGGAAAACCGTAAAACACATTAATAACTATCGCACAAAGCGAAGTCCTATGGAGAGACAGGACTTTATTTGTTTTTTGGGAAGGTATATGGATAAAATAATCATTAAGGGTGCCAGAGAGCACAACTTAAAAAATATAGATGTGGAAATACCCCGTAACCAGATGGTTGTGATCACCGGGATGTCCGGGTCAGGCAAGTCATCATTGGCGTTTGATACTATCTATGCCGAGGGACAACGGCGTTATGTGGAATCATTAAGCGCTTACGCCCGCCAGTTCCTGGAACAAATGGACAAGCCGGATCTCGATTATATTGAAGGTTTGTCCCCGGCGATCGCAATCCAGCAAAAAGCCATGTCGCACAATCCGCGGTCCACGGTAGGGACTACTACCGAGATCTATGATTATATGCGATTGCTGTTTGCCCGCATCGGCAAACCATTCTGCCCAAAATGCGGGGCACCGATACAACCGCAAACTGCCCAACAGATCATTACCCAGATCAATAAACTGCCCTTTGGCACCAAAGTCCAGATCCTGGCTCCCCTGGTACAAGGCCGCAAAGGAGAATACCGGGATTTATTTGAGCGGGTACGCCAGGAAGGATATCTCAAGATCCGGATCGATGGCAAGCAATATGCCCTGGAAGAAGACATCAAACTGGATAAGCAGAAGAAACATGATATCCTGGTATTGCTGGACCGGATCGAAGTATCCCAGGGTTCAAAAAGCAGGATCGCAGATTCAGTGGAAACAGCGCTGAAGCTAGGCCAGGGCATGGTCGTAGTCAATGTATCCGGGCAAGATATGGTTTATAGCGAACATCATGCCTGTCAAAAATGCGGCATTAGCCTGCCGGAAATATCGCCGCGGTTTTTTTCTTTTAACGCGCCGCACGGCGCTTGCCCAGAGTGTACCGGATTAGGGCATAAGATCGAAGTGGATCCAGATCTGGTGGTCCCTGACCGGAATTTATCTATTTACGAAGGAGCTTTGATCCCCTGGAGCCAGCCGATCACCACGAAGCGGCACCGCTGGAAAGGGGCTTGGAATAACTGGTATTTCGAATTATTAGCGGGGGTCTCAAAAAAGTACGGGATCTCGCTGGAAATGCCTTTTAAAAAACTTTCACCGGAAAAACAGGATATTATTTTATATGGTGATAGCGCCGGCACCTTTGAAGGGGTGATCACTAACCTGCAACGGCGGTATAAAGATACGGAAAGCGATTTTGTGCGCGAGGAAATATACCAGAAATATATGATGACCCATCCTTGCCCGGTTTGCAAGGGCGCGCGACTGCGGCAGGAAGCTTTAAGCATAAAAATAGGGAACAAATCGATCGCTGATGTTGTCTTATTATCTATCAAGCAGGGTATGGAGTTTTTTAATACCCTGTCCCTGACTGAAAAAGAGCAAAAGATCAGCCAGCAGATACTGAAGGAAATAAAAGCCCGGCTGAAATTTTTATTGGATGTCGGCCTGGATTACATTACTTTGGCCAGGGAAACAAGCACCTTGGCTGGAGGAGAAGCGCAACGTATACAACTGGCTACCCAGATCGGTTCCGGCCTGGTTGGCGTATTATATGTCCTGGATGAACCGACTATCGGCTTGCATGCCCGCGATACAGCGCGTTTGCTGAACAGCCTGGAAGAATTAAAAAAACTGGGGAATACAGTCCTGATAGTAGAACATGATGTGGACACGATGAGAAAAGCAGACTATATTCTGGATCTGGGCCCCGGCGCCGGTGAACATGGAGGCCGTATCGTTTGCCAAGGTACGTTCCAGGATATTTTAGGCTGTGCTGCTTCCTCGACCGGTAAATATTTAAGCGGAAAAATAAAGATCCCTATCCCTCCGGAAAGACGCAATCCTGGAAACAGATATTTGGAAATAATCGGGGCCAGCCATTTTAACTTAAAAAACATCAATGTCAAGATACCGTTGGGATTGTTTGTCTGTGTCACCGGCGTGAGCGGTTCAGGGAAAAGCACCTTAGTCAATGAAGTTATTTATAAAGCCCTGGCCCAAAAATTGGGGATGGCCAAAGAAAAACCGGGCAAGTTCACTGCGCTCAAAGGGCTGAACCTGATCGATAAGGTGATCATGGTTGACCAATCACCGATCGGACGGACACCGCGTTCTAACCCGGCTACCTATACCGGTGTATTTACCCCGATCAGGGAGTTATTCAGCCAACTGCCTGAGGCCCGGGTCAGGGGCTATGAACCAGGGAGATTCAGCTTTAATGTTAAGGGGGGAAGATGCGAGACCTGTCAGGGAGACGGAGTTATTAAAATAGAGATGCAATTTCTCCCCAATGTCTATATTAAGTGTGAAGAATGTAAAGGCGCACGGTTCAACCAGGAAACCCTGGAAATTAAATTTAAGGGAAAAACCATTGCTGAAGTATTGGCTATGACCGTAGAAGAAGCTTTATCCTTTTTCCAAAAGATACCCCAGATCCACCGGCCTTTGCAGTCGCTCTTTGATGTCGGCCTGGGCTATATAAAACTGGGCCAGTCAGCAACCACTTTATCCGGCGGGGAAGCGCAACGGGTCAAATTGGCGGCAGAATTAGGCCGGCGCAGTACCGGTAAGACCATCTATATCCTGGATGAGCCAACGACTGGCCTGCATTTTGCCGATATCCATAATTTACTGGATGTCCTGCATCGATTAACCGCTAAAGGAAATACCGTGTTGATCATAGAGCATAACCTGGATGTGGTTAAAACGGCTGATCACATTATTGACTTGGGTCCGGAAGGAGGAGAGGCTGGCGGTCAACTGATCACTGCCGGCACACCGGAAGAAGTAGCGGCAGAGAGGAATTCATATACCGGGCAATATTTAAAGCAGTTCCTAGTCGCTAGTGAAACCAAAACAGGAGTCATTTAGCTTGACTTTATATGCGACGGTTGTATAATATAGCACAGGCACTCTGTAAATTATGAATTTAGTAAGCAACTAAATAGGGAGGAAAATTATGAAAAGCAGGCTATTATTAAGTGGTTGTTTTATGTTGTTAGCGCTATTCTTGATCGGGGGATGCGCCAAAAAAGCGGTAAAAGTAACTCCAGATGATACCCGGGCATCACGATCAACGAGGCCCAGTGATGATAGTGAAACAGACTCAGACCTTATGGATTCAGGCACGATCCCTATGGAAAAGAGTTCACGGGGTTTAGATTTCGGTTCTATTGTTAATGTTGCCTTGGAAGATATCTATTTTGGGTTCGACCAATATACTTTGACCAATGCGGCCTTGAGTACTCTGGCCCAAAATGTGGGAATATTGAAGAGTAATCCCAAGATCATGGTCCAAATAGAAGGACACGCTGATGAACGGGGAACGGTTGAATATAATCTGGCGCTGGGGCAGAAAAGAGCTTCTGCCGTGCGTACATACCTGATCAATGCCGGGATCGACTCAGGGCGCATTTTTACGATCAGTTACGGCAAAGAACGGCCGCTTGATCCGGGACAGACTGAAGAGGCCTGGGCCAAAAACCGGAGAGCTCATTTTGCGCTGGCTGTTAAATAGGCAACTATGAAAAGAATAATTTTGTTAGGTATTATCGGCGGACTGTGTCTTCCCGGATGTTTTGCTACCAGGGAGGAAATGGCTACGCTTAAAGAAGATATGTCCAGGCTGCAGGAACAGGTCGGAGGAGTGCAGCAGGGGATGAATAAGTCCACCTCCAAGATCAAGATCGGACAAGCTGATATCGGAGCCAGGATGGATGCGCTGGAACTAGGACAACAAGGTGTTGAGGCCAAAATTGATGAAAGTAATAATAAAATTGATAAAGTCAGCTTGCGCCTGGACAATCTGGAGTCGGTTCTGCAATCCCGCCTGAAAGCTTTGGAAGACAAAACAGCTGCTGAGGTGGCGGTCTCTTCAGAAAAGATGTACCAGACCGCGTATATTGACTATACTAAGGGTAATTTTGACCTGGCCATAATGGGTTTTAGGCAATACCTGGAGAAATATCCGGCTGGCGTGCTGGCGGACAGCTCACAATACTGGATCGGGGAGTGTCTGTTCAGCCAAAATAAGTATGACCAGTCAATTGAAGAATTCAAAAAGGTAAAATTACACTATTCCCAAAGTATCAAAATTCCTCCGGCTAAACTAAAAATAGCCTTAGCCATGGATTTAATGGATAAGAAAAAAGAGGCTTTGAAATTGCTGGATGAAATAATAGCCCAATACCCTGATTCTGCAGAAGCCAAGGCAGCTGCCGAAAAAAAGACAGAACTGCAGACACCCAAAAAGCAGGAAAAGGCCAAAGAGCAAGAAAAGGAAAAGGAAAAGGAAAAGGCCAAGGAGCAGGAGTAATGATAACGCCGGAAATAACCATTAAAAGAGCGTTGTTATTTTCCCTCTGCCTGCATGCGATCTTATTTGTGGTAACAGGCCCGAGATTCCAGCGTAAGACCATACGTTACTGGATATCGACTCCGGTAGAGCTGGTATCCTTACCGTCTACTGAAACGGCAAAAGTGAAACCAGCAGAACCGGTTAAGCCTGTACCGGAAAAAAAGAAAACCGAAGAAGTAAAAAAAATACCAGAAAAAAAGGCCGAACCGAAAAAAGAGGTCATTGTCGTCAAGCCCAAGGAAAAAGTAGCTGCGCCAAAACCGGAGGAAAAAGCCGCGTCCCAGCCTGCGCCGGTACCGGCAGCTCCGGTTAAAACCCAGTCTACGGCTATTGTGCCTGATGTCAATGATTTTCCGTTTTTATATTATCTGAATATTATCCAGAAGAAAGTCACTGCCAACTGGAATTTTGATTATGAAGGCACAGTGCACCAGAAAGTAGTGGTTTTTTTTAAAATTGACAAGACCGGCAAGGTATATGACCAAAAAGTAGAGAAATCTTCCGGGATAGCGTTCTTAGACCAATCAGCGGTGCGGGCGGTCTTGCTCTCCAGCCCATTCCCGCCCTTGCCGGAAGAATATAGCGGCAATTTCCTGGGAGTTCATTTCGGTTTCGAATTTAAAAAAGAAGGATAAGATAATGAGTAAAAAGGCATTGTATGTTGTTGTATTAGGCCTGCTTTCAGCCTCCTTATTACTGGCGGCAAACAAAGATGTTACGATCGATATTTCCAAGTTTGACTCCCGTAAGATCAATATTGCCGTAGCGCCATTTAGCGAATTAGGAGACCTGGGTGAAGAAAACCTGGGAACCCAGGTAGCCGCGATCATTAAAAATGACCTGAGACTGTCCGGATATTTCACTATTGCCGATAGGGTGGATGAGCAGGAATTGCAATCTTCCAGCCTTGATTATAACGAACTAAAAGATCAGGGAGTGGATGCAGTAGTGAAAGGAACTATTATTAAAAAAGATAACCAGCTGCTCTTAGAATGTTATTTATACGATACGACCAGCAAAGTAAGAGTAGCCGGGGTACGATATAAAGCCATTAAATCGATCTTACGTAAATCGATCCACGATTTCAGCGATGAAATTGTTTTCCGGTATACCGGGGAAAAAGGTATTGCTCATACCCGGATATGTTTTGTGGGTGACACCAAAGGCCAGCGGGAAATATATCTGGTTGATTATGACGGATACGGTCTCACTGCTTTAACCAAGGAAAATGCCTTGGTCCTGCTGCCAAAATGGACCCCTGATGGCCAGCGCATTATTTACACCTCCTACAAAGATAATAATCCTGACCTGTATATTATTAAAGACAATGGTACCGGGCGTAAAATGCTGTCCGGGTTTCAAGGCCTGAATTCCATGGCCAGGTTTTCTCGTGACGGCAAGTCGCTGGTGATCGTCCTCAGCAAGGATGGCAATCCTGAATTATACCTGATGACTCCAGCCGGGGAAATGATCCGCCGTCTCACAAATAACAAGAGGATCGATGCTGCTCCCAGTTGGTCGCCAAGCAACCGTGACTTGGTATTTATCAGTGACCGGACCGGAGTGCCCCAGATGTTTATTACTGATATTGATGGCGCTAATGTGCGGCGGCTGGTCTATAGCAATACCTATACTGATTCTCCTGAATGGTCGCCTACCGGCGAGCGTATTGCTTATGTTACCAGGATGGCGAAGGGTGAATTTAATATTTTTACTACTGATGTCAGCGGCAATTACCAGCAGCAGCTGACCAAAGGTACAAAGCGGAATGAAAATCCAAGTTGGTCTCCGGACGGCCGTTTCCTGGTATTTGTCAGTACCCGTAACGGGAAAAGCCAGCTTTTTGTGATGAATAATGACGGTTCCAACCAGCGGCCTTTGTTCCCCGGAGAATTAGATGACCAGTTTAAAGGGGAGATCTATACTCCCTGCTGGTCACCATAAAAAAACAGTTTCGAGTTAACGGGTTACGGGTTACGAGTTGAAATCAAAACTCGCAACCTGAAACTCGCAACTTTATTTTGGAGGTAATCGTGCTACAGTATTTTGCTAAGGGCGGGATAATGATGTGGCCGCTTTTGTTGTGTTCAGTCTTATCTGCGGCCATTATTATTGAAAGGTTTTTTTATTACCATCGGGTTAAGACTGATATTGCCGGCTTTATGCAGGATCTTAAAAAGCTGGTTTATATAGGACAAATTGCGGAAGCGATATCTTTATGCGAGCAAACTCCCGGTCCGGTGGCTTTTGTCCTGGCCGCAGGTTTGAAGGAAAAAGCACACGGACGCCAGGCTATGGAAGAGGCCATGGAAGAGGCGGGGCTGGATGCCATCCCCAAGCTGGAAAAATACCTGCCTACCTTGTCTACTTTGGCCAGTGTGTCCACTTTACTGGGTTTTACCGGTACCGTGATCGGGATGATCGCTGCTTTCAATGCCATTGCTGCCGCCAATGTCACTACGCCCCAGGTTGTTGCCAGCGGTGTAAGTGAAGCCTTGGTCACTACGGCGTATGGATTATTCATTGCCATCCCAACGGTGGTGGCCTACAATCTATTTGTGGCCAGGGTGGATAGTTTTATACTGGGCATAGAAAAGAGTTCCGCTGAACTGGTCGGTGTTGTGACCAGGGAAAAGAACAACAAAAAATGAAATTTAAGAGAAAACATCACCGTCTCATAGAACGGCTGGATCCCACCCCGATGACTGATGTTATTTTTAATCTGGTCATCTTCTTTATGATCGGAGCCAGCTTCGGTTTGCCGCAGGCTATAGGCGTGAAACTGCCGAAAGCCGCTACCAGCGACCCTCATCCGGAAAAACAAATTGTGCTGACCATCACCAAGGAGAATAAATATTATATTGGTGACAAAAGAATATATGTGAATACCCTGCCGCAGGAATTGAAAGCCAAATTCGCCGGGCATAAAGATAATTCGCTGCTCATTAAGGCCGACCGGGCAGTCCTGCATGGGATAGTCGTACAAGCTATGGACATTGCTAAGAGGAGCGGCGTAGAGAAACTGGCTATTGCTACAGAGCCGGAGAAGCCGTAAAAAAAGCTTTACAAAATAAAGATTTATTTGATATTATTAGAAATCCTGAGGAAAGAGAGGGATGATAAAATGAGGCGTTGGTCTGAAATATTCATTTTCCTGGCTTTTGTGGGATTTATTACATCCATAGTAGCAGCATCCATGAAAGGTTCAATGTTACTGGGATTTTCTGTTACGGCTTATGGCCAATTCACTATTTGTGCTTTAGTTTTTTCTATTGCTTTGTCACTCATGGAGATGACTAAACCGCAAAAATAGCTCCATTGCTCGCTGTTAATAATTAAGGCAGGGGACATACTTATATATGTCCCCTTATTTTCTCCAGGCCAGGAGTTATAATCTTGTTCAAAAGAACTTTGCTATTAGCTTTATTATATACTTGTGTCACCTCTGCAGTGCTGGCTGAGCCGATCATTCCTGTCTATGCCATTGAAAATATAAAATTTTCTGCCAGCCAGCCTTTAGTGAGCAGGAAAGAAGTATCTCTTAGTTTCAATATCAGGAATATCAGCTCTGGTCCTGTGACCCCGGTTCTCCTGACGGTAATAATAGAAGAGGGAAAATCCAGGGCTGCCGGATACCGCAAATTATACAAAGAATTTTGGCCAGCCCCGCTGGCTGCCGGTGAGCACAGAAAATACGAGATCGCCTATACGCCTAACGCAGCTAAAGCAATGACCGGAACAGTAGAGATCAAAATTAAGACCGCTCCGGCAATAGTCCAAACTAGCTCCTTTAAAATAGTGCCTGAAATAAAGCCTGATTTCCGGATCGTTCGCCTGGATCTCGAACCAGCTAAACTATTTTATGAAACTGGCGAAGAGATCACTATCAGGCCTATATGGAGCGCTGATGAGGGCCGCATTACTCCGCTCAATCTGAAATTCTTCATTGACGGCAGGGAAGCGCAAGATATTAACTATGAGGTTTATCTGCCGGTCAAAGAAAATAGTGATAGCGCTATTAATTATGTTTTTACCCAGCCAGGAGAGCATACGGTCAAAGTAGTTATTAACCGGGAAGATGCGTCAGGTGAGACTAATAGCGCTAATAATGAAAAGACATTAACGGTGAAGATAAGATCAATTTTGCCGGATCTGGCTATAGCCAAAATAGAACTGGCTACTTTGCCCCCTATAGCCGGCGTTTTAAATAAAATCAAGTATACTGTCACTAATATCGGCCTGGGTGCCAGCACGCCTTGTTTGCTGGAATTATTGGTCTTGGAAGACGGCAAGGAAGCCAACCGTCTGTACCAGGATATACCCAAAATTGCCAGCCAGGGTATATATATAAATGAGGTTAATTATACTTTTGCCCCGGCCGCTAAACTAATGAGGATCGTAGGCATACTGGATAAGGACAAATCGGTACAAGAGGTTAGCCGGGATAATAACAGCATCTTTATCCGCAGTAATATTGATCAGCCGGTTAACCTGGTAATGACTGCTATCAGTGAAGCAGAGCAAAAGCAATACATCAAAGCCATCAGCGAAGTCTTAGAAAAGCTTAAACAGGCTGAAAAAGCCAAAAACATTGATGATTACATGATATCCTACAGCACCGAATGCGTTATCAGCGATCCCACGGTTAAAAGTATTAATTTTGAGACCTATAGGCTCAGGATTGCGGATATTTTCCGGCAATATGATGACATTCAAAGAACATCCTCTATAACCGGTCCGATCAGTTTTGCCAGCCCGGATTTTGCTACTCTGACCTATACGTTTAAGATTAATGGTATTTTCCGGGAATTAAAGATCATGGATACCATCAGTGAAGGGGTATTAACCCTGACTTTCAGGAAAGAACAAGGAATCTGGAAGATCCTTAAGCAAGAATCGCTTCACTGAAGTCATTTATATCCAAAAATTCTAATCTGTGTAATCTGTTTTTAGAATCCCTGTCCGCCTCTGGCGGATGTGTAATTGTTCTTAATAAAACTGCTTGACAAAGTAAAAATATCTGGTATTTTTAGTATAGAATACAAAAAAAACAGCATAAGAGAACACCAAGCCTCAGGTACACTTGTACCTATTGTTGTTTACCTTAATAGTGCTTCGTAGAGGTGTGTGAAAGTAGGATCAAAGGATACGGGGAGAGACCGTATCAATTTGGTAACATTTTCAAACACTGAACCGAAGGACTATATTTTTTTCAGGGAGACAGCAATGAAGTCGAGTACTATCCTTAAGTCTGCAGTAAGGATCCTGGCCATTATCTCGTGCCTGATGTATGCGCAGGCAGCTTTTGCCGCTACCACCACCTTCACCGAAAGTTTCAATACTACAACCTACAAAGCATCCAATACCACGGCGGTCTGGAACACTGCCACCGGGCAAGTTTATTTGCCGACCACCAGCTCATCCAGCTATAGCCAAACGAATATGAGCATGGCACGGGATGCGTCCGGCAATATGGTCATGGTGTGGATCGACAGCCGCAACGGAGCCATAGATGTATATGGCGCCAAATACAATACCAGCGGGACCAAAATATGGGGAGACACGAAATTAAACCAGTCAGTGCTGTTAGATGGGGCTTGGGACCAGTATCCAAAAGTAGCCTGTGACAGCAGCAGCAATATATATGTATCCTATGCGGTCAGCACTGGTAACCTGCGGCTATTGAAATATGACAGTAATGGCAACTTCTTGTGGGACCGGCAGGCTGATTCAGCAGCTTATTCCGCAGAATGGTGCCTGCATGACCTGGCAGTTGACAGCAGCAGCAATATTTATGTGATATACCAGAGATACGGTCCGCAGGGGACCGGGTCTTTTTTATCTAAATTTAATAGCAGTGGTACTAAGCTATGGGGCGATAAGTATAATAATGGTAATAGCCCAAGCATTGCCAGCAATGTCGGCTATACCTATACAGCCAGTAGTAACGGAG
Organism: Elusimicrobia bacterium UBA6262; assembly: GCA_002441095.1. Classification (GTDB taxonomy): domain Bacteria; phylum CAYTYR01; class UBA6262; order UBA6262; family UBA6262; genus UBA6262. Next base: position 573 of record DJVG01000063.1, on the reverse strand, counting down.
TCATTAACCGGATCGATACCAGTGGCAATACCCTGTGGACAGTAGATGTCGGGGCTCCGGGACAAGTAAGAATAGCTGTAGATGCTTCAGGAAGTGTTTGCGTTGTTTATAATGTTAGTTATTCGGTGTATTATGAGAAATACAGCTACAGTGGTACCAGGCTAGCCGGACCGACCCGGATCTCCAATGTCGGAGAAATGTACTTGCAAAAAGAGTTGGCTGAAATAGCCGTAGACTCTTCCAATAATAAATATATTGCCTTCCGCGACCGTTATAATACCGGCAGTGGTTATGACTACACCTTGCGCGGCCAGAAGCTGAATGCTTCTGACGCGGTGCAATGGACCGCCGGCGGCGTACAGGTTTGCCAGACTGATTTCATTGATCAGAGCGGCCCAGTCGTAGCTACCGATGGCAGCGGCGGCCTGTTTGCCATCTGGGTGGACAGCCGCGTAAGCGCAACCAGTAATTTATATGCCAATAAAATATTATCAGCGGGGACCAGGGCCTGGTCCAGTGACCTGGCCTTATACCCAACAGGAACATCATATGTTAATGGTTGCTTTGCCCAAA
>DJVG01000003.1 GCA_002441095.1 Elusimicrobia bacterium UBA6262 | reverse complement strand
TCACGGGCGAGCCATGGGTGAGATGGCCGCCGCAGGACAGGTCCATACCCATGATCGTGTCCCCGAAAGCCAGTACCGTCAAGTACACCGCAATATTAGCGGAGGTACCGCTATGCGGCTGGACATTCACATGCTCGCAGCCGAATAACTGCTTGGCCCGTTCAATAGCCAATTTTTCGGCAATATCCACAAACTCGCAGCCACCGTAATACCGCTTGCTGGGATATCCTTCAGCGTATTTATTGGTCATGACCCCGCCTTGGGCTTCCAAGACTGCTTCGCTGACAATATTTTCACTGGGTATCAGCTCCAGGGTGTATGCTTCACGTTCAGTTTCTTTAAGCATAGCATCATACAATTCCGGGTCTATCTTTTTAACGTAGGACATAGCTAATCTCCTTTTTTAAAATACGATTATCCCCTGCTGATCCCGATTTATCGGGATCAAAGCCGCGGGGACAGGCACAGATTAGGAAAATAGATTATCCGCCAATAAATCGAGGCGGACGCGGCACTGATTAAAACTACTGCTTTTCTAAAATTTTTATTAATTGATAAATATAATCCTTAATTTCATCTTTACAAGCGCGGAAATCTTCCTCTTCCAATCCGATCGGGTCTTCAACATCTCCGGCTCCGGCCCCGGCAAATTGTTTAAAAAGAAAAACCTTGTCCGCAACAGCCGGAAAATCAGCGACTATCTTCTCTTGATGATACTTTTCCATAACCAGGACTAAGTCGGCCCGGGACAGGTCACTGGTTGTTAACGGAGCGGAAATATGAGTATCCAGGCTGCATTGTTCCTCAGCCATTAATTTTAATACTTCATCAGGAACCTTGATCATTCTGGACCCAGCCAGCCCGCGAGACCACACTTTTATGCCTTTTAAGTTAAAGGTCTTGAGCATTTTCTTGCATAAGGCTTCAGCCATGGCACTGCGGCAGACATTACCGGTACAAACAAATAATATTTTTTTAGACATCTTTTATCGCCTTCATGATCTCTTGCTGGCTGATACATCCGGGCCGCAGGATCTTTATTTCCCGGCCAGTCATATCCAAAATAGTTGATTCTATAGACAAAGGGCACGCTCCGCTATCAATCACCAGGTCTGCAGACTGAATAATGCCGGCCGATATTTCTCCTATAGTCCGGGCACTGGCCTCACCACTGAAATTAACGCTGGTCACAGCCATAGGACCGGTTTTCTTTAACAAGGCCAAAGCTACCGGATGATGCGGCATTCTTACACCGACCGGATCACCAGCAGCAGAAGGTAAAACAAGGGTTAATGGCCCTGGCCAGAATTTTTTTATCAGCTGTTTAGCTTCTCGGGGTATTTTCACCTGAAGATCAGACAGTTGTCTCAAACCAGCTATTAATATTGGCAAGGGTTTATGCCGGTCCCTATTCTTAATGTTATAAATACGCTTTATGCTTTTTTGGTTTCCTGCCTGGCAGCCAATCCCATACACAGTATCAGTGGGAAATATCACCACCCCACCTTCTTTTACCTTTTGGACAGCTTTAGCAATGAGAGATTGTTTAATCCTGGCAGGATCTATTTTAAGTATGTTCATGTGTTAATAAGTTTTGAATTTTGAGTTTTGAGTTTTTCCGCCTCAGGCGGATCCGCCAAGCTTAAAGGCGGAGAATTATGAATTATGGTAATATAGCTTTTTACCTAAATCCACAACTCAACACTTAAAACTTAAAACTCATAACTGCTCCTATGTTCGGTAGCTGGCGTTGATATCAATATAGCCGTGGGTAAAATCACATGTATATACAGTCGCACTGGCTGGTCCCTGTTTCAGGTTAATTAGCAGTTTTAATTCATTACCGTGTAATAATTGCTTGGCCTGAGCCTCGGAAAATCCCGGATCGACACCATTACGGCACATTTGGATCTTCCTCTTCCCAGACACAAGAGCAATATCTACCCGCTCAGGATCAATATTCTCGCCGCTGTATCCGATGGCCGCGATGATCCTGCCCCAGTTAGGATCATTGCCGAAAATAGCTGTTTTGACCAGGCTAGATTTAGCGATAGACATGGCTACTTGCTTGGCCGCGGCAAAATTCCTGGCCCTGTTGACCACTACCTCAACCAGTTTAGTCGCGCCTTCGCCGTCCCGGGCGATCATCCTGGTCAATTCCCGGCAAACCTGCAACAGATTCTGAGAAAATATTTTACTCTCCTGACTTTGGGTAGTGATGGTTTTATTGCCGGCCTGGCCGCTGGCCAGGACCATGACCATATCATTAGTGCTGGTATCGCCATCAATAGTGAGCATATTAAAAGTCTGGTTAACGCTTTTTTTCAATGCTTCATTGAGAAAATCCTTTTCTACCGCTGCGTCACTCATAATAAAAACCAGCATGGTAGCCATATTAGGATGGATCATGCCAGACCCTTTGGCTACACCGGTGATCATGGCTTTTTTACCGCCAATATTGAAGCTGACTGAAACGATCTTGGGAATAGTATCAGTGGTCATGATGGACTGGCTGAAGTTCGTTAGCCGTTGGCCGTTAGCCGTTGGCCGGTTAATGCTTTCAATGGCTTTATTGATTCCTAATTTTAGTTTATCAAAGGGCAAGGGTACGCCGATGACGCCGGTTGAGGCGACGATCACCTGTTCTGGTTTTACCTGCAAGCCGGCAGCAGCCAGCTTAGCAGATTCCCAAGCAACATTAATGCCTGCTTTGCCAGTACAAGCATTGGCATTGCCGCTATTCACCACTACGGCCTGGACCTTGCCTTTGGCTATGTGCCGCTGGCTCAACAGAACCGGCGCTGCCTTTACCTGGTTAGTTGTAAACATGGCGGCAGCAACACCTGGCTGCGAAGTATAGATCATCCCCACATCAAGTTTACCTTTTTTTCTGGCGATACCGGCAGCCACACCGGCCAGGATAAAACCTTTTGGTACTTTTAGCTGGTCATTGCTCATACCAATCCCTCTTTTTCATCAAAACCGCACATGATGTTCAAGTTCTGTATAGCCTGCCCGCTGGCGCCCTTGATCAGATTGTCAATAGCGCTGACAATGATGATCCGTTTTGTCCGTTCATCAGCCTTGACCCCTATATGGCAATAATTAGTATTGACCACTTCATTGGTCTCCGGGAATTGGCCTTCCGGCAGGATACGCACGAAGGGCTCGCCAGCATAAAATTCCTTATAGATCGCCAATAGTTCCTTCGTATTGAAATTACTATTGGGCATGATATAAATTGAAGAGAGAATACCCCGCATGATCGGGATTAAATGGGGTGTAAAAAGGATCATGGTCTCTTTGCCGGCCAGATTGGATAACTCCTGCTCTATTTCCGGAGTGTGGCGGTGGATGCCGATACTGTAGGCCTTTAAATTCTCGCTTTTTTCTTCAGCCGCCTGAAAATTCTGGACAAACGCGCGGCCGGCGCCGCTGACACCGCTTTTACTGTCAGCCAGGATATATTCTGTCCCGGCCAGGCGTTCCCGGACCAAGGGGGCTGTCCCCAGGATAATGCTGGTGGGATAACAGCCAGGATTAGCGATCAGCCGGGCATTTTTTATTTTTTCCCGGTATAATTCCGGCAACCCGTAAACAGCTTCAGCCAGCAGCTCAGGATACAGATGTTCGGTTTCATACCATTGTTCATATATTTTTGCATCCTTGATCCGGAAATCAGCGCTCAGGTCAATGACCTTTTTACCGGCTTTTATAAAATCAGCCGCTATCCCCTGGCTTACTTTATGGGGCAGGGCCAGGAATACCAGATCACATTTTTTAGCGACTTGTTCCACATCCAATTCTGCGCAAGGCAGATCGATCTGGCCGGCCAAATATGGGTATATAGTGGTGATATCCTGGGCTATCCCGTCCATTTTATCAGCCAAAGCAGTGATCTTTACCTGGGGGTGCTTAAGGAGTAACTTGATCAATTCTTCCCCGGCAAAACCTTTAGCCCCTACCACGCCTACATTAACCATGAACAACCTCCATTAATTATAAATATCAATTTTTAAGTGATAAAATAGGTGATTATTTTTTAATTATATGCTAAATATTCTTGAAATGCAACTATAAATATGTTATGTTAGCCGCAGGAGGGAACCATGAACACAAATAGAGTATTAATCACTTTAGTCTTGTTAGGCCTCTATATAACAGCTTGGGGAGCGGATAAAGATGACTATTATCCCCTTACACCAGGCAGCCAATGGGTCTATGAGATCACTGACTTTGAAAACAAGATGGCTATATTTGAGCAAACAGCTACTATCGATCCACCGGAAATATATGACAAAGTAGCATGCAGTATCCTGAAACAGAAAGACAAACGGGGCACTGTCCGGGCTTATGTGATCAAGAATGAGAAAGGCATTTTCTGGAAAAAAATCGCCGCCAGCAAATCCTTTACCCCCGAAGCAAACTCGGTTTTCACGCCGGAGATCCCGATCATGATATTCCCTTTGGCTAAAAACGCTAAATGGGACTGGGAAGGCAAACTTAAGATCGCCTGGATCAATAAAAATATTAAAATGCATTGTGAGATATTATCTGTTAATGAAAAGCTCACCGTACCGGCCGGAACCTTCAAGTGCGTGAAAATCTATATCCACCAGGTGCGCGATAATGAGCCAAGTGAAGAGTACGGCTGGTATGCTCCCGGCATCGGGCAAATTAAATACCAGACCAAGAAGACCTTAAAAGTTCTCAAAAGCTACAACATAAAATAGCGGATAGCGTAGAGCGTGTAGCGTATAGTAAGAAAATTAAAAGCCCTGTTGATTTTCATCAACAGGGCTTGTTGCTTTTCTATACGCCATACGCTATGCACTACACGCTAGATAATTATCTCTTGGAGAATTGGAATCTTTTCCTGGCTTTTGGCCGGCCTGGCTTTTTCCGTTCGACCACCCTGGGATCACGGGTTAAGAACCCGGCCTTTTTTAAGGCCCCATGATTGCTGGGATCAGCTTTATCCAACGCCCTGGCGATACTGTGCCTGACGGCTCCAGCCTGCCCGACACTGCCCCCGCCATAGACCTTAATGCTGATATCGTATCTATTAGTGGCCTTAACTGCCTTAAGGGGTTCCATCACAATGGCCATCAGGGTCTCATCTTTTTGAAAATACTCTTCGAATGTTTTATCATTAACTGTGATCGTACCCTGTCCGTCAACCATAACGGCACGGGCGATGGAATTCTTTCTCCTGCCTACAGTTTGTATCGTCTCTGCCATGTACCTAACCTCTCATCTCATATTTTTCGCTATTTTGGTAATTTGCCGGTACTGTTGCTCCTTTAACCACTTTTAATCTCTTGATCATTTTATCCCGCAGCTTATTTGGCGGCAGCATGCCTTTAACCGCCATAGTCATGGCTTTTTCCGGATTTTTCTTCATCAGGATACTGTACGGGGTCAGAGTTTGCCCCCCGGGATAGCCGGAATAACGGAAATCAAATTTTTGGGTAAGCTTTTTACCGGTCAGGATAACCTTGTCCGCATTAATGATCACTACCCCATCTCCTAGATCCTGGTGTGGTGAAAATTCAGGCTTGCCTTTACCGCGCAAAAGAGCGGCAACCTCTGAGGCTACGCGCCCCAGGACTTTGCCTTCGGCATCAATAAGATACCATTTCTTTTTTATGTCATCTTTATTTACGATCGTGGTCTTCATTTCTTTCTGGTCCGCCTTTCAATACGTTTTCCTCAATTGAAAATGAGATTATAAGTATAGCCAAATTATCCTTTAAAGTCAAGCATTATTATCAAAACAAAAAAACCTTATCAAAGGAACAAAGGTTTTTCACGCTGTCCGCCAAAGCTTCGGCTTTTTATTAATTTACTGTCCCGGCAGTCACACTAATGGTAATAATTTGTCTTTCTGTCCCTATATCAATACCTATAGGAGCAGTAAGCCTGAGCCATAACTTTCTCTGGTCGTTAACCGCCACGCCTACCCCATTCTGATCTCCCGCATATACAGCATTAGTACATTTTATGCCCTGGTCTGTCAGGAGATGGTTATTGACATTCCAGATAACCGCCCCGCTCGTACTGCCAAAGGCCCCGAGTAACGCATACTGATTCATCCCCGGTACCGGCGCGGCTGCCCATCCCGGAGGATTAATTAAATTTAAAGTTAAGGTTACCGGTACGCCGCCGATGTTGGTAACGGTGACCGGATCAGCGGCAATTTTAGTTTCTCCGGCTGTCATTAAACCTAAATCAACTGTCCCGTCTACCGTAATACCGATCCCCGCAGTCCTGGCGATCACATATAATATATTGGACAGGTCTGACATATTCCCCTGATCATCTGTAGTCTGGACAGCAAAATAATAACCCTGACCTGGGGTTAAGCCAGTCACGGCATGTGACTCTGCGGACCCGGGAGTCCCTGGGATCCAGGATTGGCCGTAAGCAGTAGCGTTATTAAAATCAATCTGGTTGTACATATAATTGGCTGAATATTTTACGACATAAGCGGTATTGGTATAATCTCCGGCCGGAGCTGTCCAGGTCAGGTTGGTACTGCCCGGAGTGCTGCCGAGCGTAGCATTCAAGTCTGTGATCTTCGCCGGACCCGGTCCGATGAACTTGATATCATCGATATAAAATGACGGGTCAATGTTCACAGCCGGCCTCATGACCACTAAGAGCAATCCGTTAATATTAGTCAAATTCTTATTAGTCAGGTCAATAGCATACGTCTGCCATTCATTAGTTAAGACCATAAAATTGGTCTTAACACTGCAAGTGTCACCGGAATCTCCGCCGACGCCAAATTGGACCTGAATGGCGCTAGCGTTTTCATCACCTGCTTTAGCCCTGATGAGCATAGCCGAATAATTACTCAAATCGATACCTTCTCCGCCCCATTGCGCACTGGCCTGGGCATAGAATCCGGCCCAAGATGCTTTAGCCGGATCATAGGTGATCTTCACACAGGATGAGCCAGTAGCCGGATTATCATGGCTAAATGAATCCATGGCCATAGCAGTATAGTTCATCCAGCCGCTGGCCGGATAATGCCAGTAATCGTCATAAATATACAATATCTTCTGATAAGGGCTAACTTCCCCGGCCATGGTATATTCGATCAATATATTGTATATTACCGGAGTGATAAAAAGATCAGTGGTGGATATCACTGCTTTCCAGTAGAGACTTTTACCATTGGTATTACTGAAAGAGAGGCTGGTACCGTTTAGGCTCGCACTTTGCCACGTTGTCCCATCGTTAGACAAAAACAATTGAATGGTTTGTCCCCTGGAATAATAATTGCAGTAAGCTTTGGCTGAAAGTATCGGGCTGGTAGGATTACCCGGATAAAGCACATCATCAGAAACACCCTCTGCCGATAAAGCATATCCTCCGCCCGCCTCGGTCTGGGTAATGGTCCAGTCGCTGGCATTAGCTATGCCGGCAGAAGTCACTTTTTGCCCGAATACATCAAAATCTGCACTACGGTACGCATACCAGGCAACATACAGGCTGTTATTGGCTCCGGCGGTATCAACCACAAAATTGGCATTGTAGCCAGTGTAATAACCGGCATTGGCAGAAGGATTATCACCTGTATTCACCTTGATCCCTGCCGCAGGCCACTGGGCTGCCCCGCTGGTGTTATAGCGCTGGGCATATACATCCAGTTTGCTGCTGGTCCGGGTATCTGACCAGATCACATTAGGCGCATTATTGGAGTCAAGACGGACCCTGGGATTAGTCTGGTTATAATAACTGGTATCAGTATAGACTTTTTTCGCGGTCCATCCGCTAATGGTAGCGCCACTGGAATTGACAGCGGTAATATAGGCATCAGAGCCGCTGCCAGAATTCCTTTGGTCCCAGACAATGTAACTATTACCTGAAGCATCGGTGACTATATCTGCGCCGTAAATGCTTTGCACAACGGCGATCGTCACACGATTTCCCCAGGCGGCTGTACCGCTGGAGTTGTATTTATCCAGGAAAAGCTCTGTGTTGGCATTTGTCTTATTGTAGCTGGAATAGATCAGGTAATAATTATCAGCGCTGTCGCGGCTGGCAGTGGACAGGTTGACATAAACCGGATTAGCACTTGAGCCCAATAGCCGGATAGAGTCACCGTCCCTGGCTCCGGTACCATCGGCAGGATCTATTTTCACTTTCTGCAGATACACACCGGCACCGCTATTCCAGAAGAACGACAGGGATTGATCACTGTTGACTATGCCGGAGAAATACCCATAGTTATAATTATTGACCGCTACAGTAGGAGCATTTACCTGTAAATCACTGGCCCATTGGGTTTCAGCATTGGCATTTAATTTTTGCAAGTACAGGCTGCTGCCATTGGTCCAGAAAATATAGACATAAGTACCGTCATTGATCATTTTGACATAGGTAGCAAAAAAGCCATCACTGATGCCGCTGCCATGATCTACTTGTACATCTGCGGCTAAAGGATTGGCTCCGGACTTACTATATCTCTGCAGGTAGATGTGACCGTTATTGTTACCGATACCGCCGCGAAAATCGATCCAGGCATAATAGAGATAGTCGCCCATTACAGTGACACTGCCATTGATCTGCTTGGTATTACTACCTGGATCAGTGTTGGCAGGCAACTGTAGCACTCCGTTCGCGCTGTTCCAGTCAGCAGTATTATCGGGACCCTTATGGTCTATCGTGTCAAAGCTCTCGGAAAAGGTATAAATCGTGCCGTCAGCCCAAAGCCGCGAGATTGGGAATACAAGCCAGGATATAATGGCGAGGGCCAGGATAATTTTCATGTTTTTAATAAATGACATTACACTGTTGCTCCGCTAAAATAAAATAGGTTACAGAAGCCATTTGTATATAGCCATGTAACCGAAGTCCGTAGCTCCTGGATATTATAAATATAGCATAAAAATCGCTCTTGTCAACCTCTATTTGATCTCAGTTAAACTGCACTATTAAGAGGCCAAATTGCCCTATTTTAGGAGGATTGGCCGTATCCTTAGCTCCGATCAAGATCAAGATAGGCCGACCTTCTTTAAGTTTTAATAGGGGTAAATCTATGGACATATCTATGCTTTTTGATTCTTTGTTATTTAATTCAATGACGGGATTTTTAAAACTTATCAACCTGGCTAAAGGCGGGGTATTGGCCAATCCTACGGCGTATAAAGCGAGAGTTATTTTTTCGCTGCTATTATTGGTAACAACCAGCCGGGAAAAATCCAGCCTCCGCTTCAAGCTGACTTTTTTAAGGGAGGTCATTTTAGGATAGATCATGACAATCTTGTCATTGGTCTGGTCCTCACGGACTTTTTTATTCAGGGCTTCACGATTATATGGCTCAGTGCTGAAATTAAGAAATACCATGGTTTTTATGCTGTCCTGCATCACTCCTGCCCCGGCCAGGGTATAGGCCATCAGGATAGCCTGGTATTGCCTGCCAAATAATTTTTGATCGTAGGGAGCATACACGATCAGGTCCAGATTTTCAGTCTCGTTAGCCTTGAGCCAGAAGCTGATGCGTTCAGGCTTAATCCAGCTAACATTAGGAATAGGTTCGTACCCTGCTTTAAGCTGGTTCTTATTAGGGATCAATATTTCAAAATAGACATTAGCACCCAGTGCATCAGTATTATTGACGCCAAGAGCGCTCCCGGTGCTCTGTAACCAGCTAGTTGGGATCCCTGGCTGCAGATTATCTAAAACGATGTCTGCATAATTGACCGTTAAAGCCGCTGGCCAGGCGCCACCGGCATTGACGAGCGCCAACAGGAACAGACCGATTATTTTAAGTATCTTCTTTTTCATTTTTCCCCGCTTTACCGTGGCCCAGTAAGAAATCTTGTCTATATATATACCACTATATCAATATATACGCAACATTATTTCTTCGTAGTGACATAAAGATAAACATAACGGATCACCGGCACTTCCTGGTTTCCCTGGACTACTGGTATCAGGAACATGTAGTTCTTGCCCGCATATTGTTTATCCTTAGGGAATTGGAGAAAGAGCTTCATTTTCTTTGTTTCCTTGGGATTCACCACTAATTCTATGGATCCAAAGGATAATATATTCGGATCAGGCGTGTCCAGATAGCCTTCTTTTAGCGTAGCGGCAGAAAGCTCGTCTTTTACTTTTATGGTATTCATATAATACTTACACTGTAGATCCGTAGTATTGGTTATTCTTAAGACCAGCCCGTACTTTTTTTCCAGATCGACTTTTTCCCCTAAAGGGACATCCTGCACATACATATCCTGAGGAGCCACTTCGAAAGATTGCTTATCTTTGAAATCCTTGGGATTCAAGTATATCGGATAAGGCCCTTTTTCCTTATCAATGGTAAAAAAGACATTGCTATTAACCCCGATCTTGAGTATCCCAGCATACGTGTAAGGATAAAGCACTGCCTGGAATTTCCTGCCCATTAACTTCTCATCGTTAGGAATATTAAAGACAAAATCAGTTGAAAGTTGCTCTTTCGGTTTTAAGGTCCCTGTTCTCTTGTGCAAGGTAATCCAGCGCGGATCAGGTATCGGTTCATATCCTGGTTTCAGGTTCTTAGGCAGAGGCGGTATGACCTCGATCACTATATCAATATCTTTAGTCCCGGAATTAGTCACCACATACGGCAGATTGGCCTTATCACGAGCGCTGAAAGGCTGTCCTATCTTCAGGTTTTCGAACAAGACATCACCAAAATTTGCAGTCAAGCCAGTAGCCTGTAAAATGCCGGCAGACAGGACAAAACATCCTGCCAATAGCAGCGTCTTTATCTTAGGCATATTCCCCTCCTAAAAAATAAGGAGACCTTGATTCAGGTCTCCTTTAGCATTGATATTGGTTACGACTTTTAGAACCATACGCCCATTGATATCCTGTGACTGCCGGAAGAATCTTCTATCTCCAGCGGCATAATAAAGGAATAATCAAGGTTCAGACCAAAGTTTTGCGAACGGATACCGTTAAAAGAGAAGCCAAAGGTCAGTTCTGTAGAATTCCAGCCAGCTCTTAATCCCAGCGCTTTATGCATCAGGAAGCTTTCTACTCCCAGATGCATAGTGGTGACGCCATCACGCATAGTCATATCTACAGCCGGAGTAATAAGAGTATAGCGGTACGCTGCGCCCACTTTGAACTCCATCGGGACTATATCTTCATCTTTCAACCCTACATCCGGCTGAGTCAGGTTCTTGGCCGCGATGCCTATAGCCAGCCTGTCCCAAGGTTTTACCAAAGCCCCAAGATCCACAGTAAAAGCGCTCTTAGAGGTTCCTCCCTGGACAAAAACCGGGTCATTCTGGGCATAATCATCAAGCGTATAAGTATGTCCCATTGATTTCAGGTTAAGACCTAAATAGATGATCGGTGGTAGTTCCGGCAGCCAATCATTTAGCTTTTTTGCATAAGTCAAGGTATAGGTATCTTCTTTATAGAGATTCGTGGCGGTAAAATTCGCCCAGCTTACTCCGAAAGCGCCAAGCGGGCTCTTGGGATAGACAAAGGAGAGGTAATTAAATCCCAGGCTGACACTGTCACTGCCTGCCTTGAGATCCAAACCATTATAATAGGTGGAATACATGAAACTGGTTTCTGTATATTTCATCTGAGCGATACCTGCCGGGTTCCACAGGGGAGCATTACTATCGTTCGCTACCCCAACAAATGCTCCCCCCATGCCAGCAGGCCTGGTCCCCCAACCACAGTCTTTAAAAGCCGCTTGCGCAACTTGTATATGAAAAACTATCGCTATTACGGTTAAAGTAAGTATCAAATTCCTCTTCATCGTCATCCCCTCCTTACTTCGCCACGGCGATAACGCCGCTAACTAGAGTGCCATCGACTTTAAATTGGTAGATATAGACGCCGCTCTCGACTATACTGCCGTCATTGTCTTTACCGTCCCATTCGCCTGTACCGGCAGATACGGTCCGGATCTTTCTTCCGGTAATATCGAATATCTTGATCTCTTCACCTAAGCCGCTGAAATCCGCTTCATCATTTATGCCATCGCCATTAGGAGTGATAATTTTCTTGGCTGGCCGGTAATCCTCAGGCCTGAGGGAATTGACCGGGATCAAGGCATAGTATGAAAAATGGTTGGTTTTGACAGTGATAGTATTCTTTTCAATATCTTGATTTTGTGCCCCGTTGACCAATCTCCATTTAAATCCGTCCCACCAGAACATCTTGAGCTTGGCTTCCTCTATTGGAGCACCATCCTGGTCTAATAAGTCATCTACTACTCCATCATTATTCAGGTCAAAATAAAGCAAGGTCAGATCGATATTTTTCAAGAATCTGGTGTTCTCTGGCGTCAGGTTAAAGATCATCGCTGGTTTTTCAGAAAGGGCAAAACCAGGTGTCGGCGGACACGAGGCGTCATTAATTGCATCTATTTGCTGTAAAGTTATGGTTTGGTTGGTAGCCACTGCGCCGCGCGGGGCGACGATCTTAACAGCGCCGTCCTGCGGATTGCCATCCGGCACACTCAGAGTGCTGCCGGTAGTGGCAATCTGTCCGGTAGTTGTCCTGGATACCGTTACATTATGATATTTAGTATTAGCCGTGGCGAGGAACTCTGCTCTACCCTGAACCGGGGAGTAGGCATAAGCCGTGCCGGCATTCGATTCTATAATATATTGGAAGCCAGCAGTCGTAATAGAACTGGCAGCAACTTCAAAAGAAAAGTCTTTGGTACCATCACTCTTGGCAGCAGGATTGGTGTTGCTAGGATCCTGGGCCCCCCAAGCGTCGTTTCCGGTTTTGCGATAATAAAGTTTTACGGTCGGGGCTGAAGAACCCGGGGCAGTGGCAATATTTGCGGAAATGACTGCCTTATTGCCGATCAAGCCGATGGTTGTCAACTCTTCGTATCCGGCAATGCCAAAGTTGATATATAAAGGATTAATTTCGAGGTAAACTGTGGCAATGGCGGCGGCTCTGCCAGAGCCGGTGGTGGTATAACCCCAGATGCCAAAGGCAAACTTTTTTCCCAGGTAGTCTATATTTTGCGGTATATCTAAACTTACTGAAATTTCCTTACTTTCACTATCATTAATAATAAAATTATTCGGCGTAATAGTCACTGAAATATTCTCTGGCAGGATGGTATAGCCAGCCGGTAAAGTTACGCCTGACCGTACAGCCTCAACTACCATTGGTTCATTATCATTGCCAGTGTAAGTGAATTTAATTTTAATATTATTTGGATTCATATCTTCAAGAATATACGTATTACCAATACTGATATCATAATAAGTTAACTGTGGCGGGGTTACACTCATAGAAGCCGCATAGCTGGTAGAGACCAAGACAAACATTAACAAAGAAATAATAGCTGTCGCTAAGACTTCCTTAAAAGTTTTTGTATGCTTCTTCATTAATGTATTCATAAGTTTCATCCTTTACCCCTTTTGTTTTGAACCAAACCAGGTGTGCGGGTGAAACACCCGCACACCTGTAATATAATACTTACGGAGTAACTGCTGATACAGCGATACTGATCTGCTGAGTAGTACTTACTGAAGACAGAGGCGGAGTAAATAGGCCAATAAAGAGCTGTCTAATTTCGCCGGCGGCTATATTTACGCCTTGCGCAGAGCCATCAGGGAAACTGTATTTGCTGGTTCCAGACATTTGCGGGATTGTGGTTATTACATCATCAGCCTGGTAATCTTCAAGCATGGGAGCAGGTGCGCTTTGAGCTGTGAATAACCCGTATAGCGCATAAGTATCTTGGGCGGTCACTGGGGTAAAGAAACTTAAGCCAGTGCCAGGATTAACAGCAGTCCAGCCTCCTGGATTAAACAAGTTTAAGTCATAGTTAATAGTTGCGTTCCCAACATTAGTAACAGTAAAGAACCTGTTCCCGATCAGATCCGATGAGTTGTAAGGTGTCTTAGCAAGGACCTGGCCAAAATTAATATTACCGTCAATCTGCACGCCGATCACACCGGTCATCATCGTCACCAACACAGAGCCGGAACTGCCACCCAAAAATTTGACGTCATCAAGGTAGAAAATAACATGCCTGTTGCCATTCGGTAAGCTCGGAGTGCTGTTGGTTACACTGGCATTAGCACTGGAAGTCATATAAATACCAAAGGGGATGGGTATGCCGCTCATGTTTTTGCCGGCAAAAAAGTTAGCATCTGTGGTATAAGTGAACCAAGCCGAAGAATCAGGAACAGAATAGCCAGGATTGACAATATTTATCAGATTGCTATTGGCATCAGAGCAAACTAGTTTATCAATTTGCGGAGATCCGCTGGTTGCGGCGTCCCCTCTAATTTTAAAACTAAACCTGCTAACACCAGCCAATTTCACTCCTGCACCAGGAGCACTCATCAAATGTCCGCTCCAGGATTCATTGGCATTACCTGCCACAGGATTCATGTCAAAGTCAATCTTAAGCACTGTGTTACCTACAGGATCATCTCCAGTGCCAGCCCACGGCGAGGTGACTACCGATTCAGTAATGGAATGGAGATTGGGAGTCGTGGTCGTACCATAATTATCCTGGTTTGATCCCTGCCAAGTGGCAAAGGCAAAAGCGAGACTATCTGCGAAGATAGTCGTATCAGCATAAGCCATAGAAGCTAAGCCGACTATTGCTAATACTGTTACTACTAACACTAACAATTTCTTCATGTGCTTCCTCCTTGTTTTTTTTCGCCCCAAAAGCACATCCGTGACTTTCGTGGCTGTTATATTTTTATTTACCGGGTACTCCGGTAAAACAAAAATCCGAGTCGCGTGTTATCTTAACTCGGCAGCTCGGCTAACCTCATTTGCTTATAGGTATTCCATGGTCCCGTGGCTTTGCGTCCCTGCCTTACGACAGGTTTGCCTTTTCGGCTAAATTTTCAATTAAATTTTATGCGTTACAAATACAATAGCACAAAATACTGTTTTGTCAAGCTCTTTTTTAAAAGAAACAATTCCGCGGATTAAAACTTAGTTCTTCCTGCGGTATTCCAGGTAGGCGTTGATAGACCCGGATCTTTCAAACAAAGACCAAAAGGTATCCATGACCATTACCGTCTTAAGTTCCTTAAATTGGTTCAGGTTCTTGCTCATTACCTGGAGATAGTCTTCAGCCGAAACTTGCCCTTTCAAAAGTTTTTCCTGGAGAACATCATTAAAACTACAGGTTATTTCTTTTCGGATCGCTTTTTTCATTTTTGCCTTACTGGCATTTTGCATCATCATATCCTTTATGGCATTATTAATTGGCAGCAGTTCATAACAAGCTGTATTGCCGTAATAACCAGTATGGTTGCAGATACTGCATCCTTTACCTTTATATATATTAGCCATAGCTCCTTTAACCTTTAAGCCCATTTTGCGGGCTGTTTTTCCGGTAATTTTATAAGGCGTCTGGCAATAAGGGCAGACCGCCCTGACCAGTTTCTGCTCAGCTACCAGAGTCAGGTTTTCAATCACTGAATAGTGCGTAGTCCTTTTATCCTGGAAAGCGGTAAGAAAATCAACGATATTCTGGTCTGTATTGATCGTCCCGATGACCAGGTTACCCTTTTCCGCCATCCGGCCAAGGCCATTCCAGCTTTCTACTCCCTGGATATTCTCTACCGCCAGGATATTAGGATTGAACTGGTTGACACTATCGATCATCCTTTTCATGTCCTGGTCACTGGTACCTGAAATTTCCAGCTGGTTCACGCATTCCAGCTTATAGTCCATTTTTCTTTCTATGGAAACTATGTCATTATCTGGAAAATTCAGCTGCCGGAGACTGCCATATACGGTGGTCTTCTTGCCACTATCCTCAGGCCCGATGATCAGTAGACAACCCTTTTGCAGTTCCAGGTATTTTTCAAAAACCGGCAATTGCCGCGGCGTAAAGCCCAATTGCTTCAGTGGCAGGAAATAACTGTGTAGCGGGACATTTTCAGCAGTCTTTTCAAATCTGCCTTCCCGGGAATAATAACGGGCAATGGCCTGTTTTAGTTCCTTGGGACTGGCAATATAGGACTTAATATTATACCCGGTCAAAAGAGCCAGTACCTTTTTCAGGAACTGGTTGGCCGGGTCGCTCATTGCTACCCAGAGCGTATCATCTTCCACTTTTACCGGCAAGACCAAATTGCGCTCAGCCAGGTTTTCCGGTATCCGGTGGATAATGGTATTATCGATCTGCTCTGCGTCATCTATTTTGATATAAGGAGAATCAAGCTGTTTACCTAACAGGTTTAAAACCAGTTCTTCATTAGTGTACCCAAGATTGACTAGAATCTCTCCTAATTTCTTGCTCGATCTTTGTTGTTTGGTCAAGGCCGTTTTCAACTGGCTTTCATCAATCAACGAAGCATCAAGTAACATTTCTCCTAATTTTTTTTGCGCGTACCCTGCATGGTTGTTCCAGCCAAGAGGTCTCATTACGTATGTCTCCTCGGTAATTTTCTCGTGGCTAATTACCGTTCTGAACCTCTTTAGAATAAATTTTGGATTGCCAATTAAAATATAACACAAATTTTCAGGTTGTCAAGGTCTTTCTATATATTGTGCTCTTATTTACTCCAGATAAACCAGACAAATAAATAAGCTGCCGTCACAGCAGTTAACGTAAAAGGCAAGCCCATCTTCACAAATTCTTTAAAGGTAACTTCATACCCTTCTTTCCTGAGCAGGCTGCAAGCAACGATATTGGCCGAAGCCCCGATAGGAGTGATATTGCCCCCTAAACTTGCCCCGATCAATAAACCAAAAAGGAATAATGAAGGATTAATGCCTAATTTTGCTGACATGGAGATAGCTACCGGCAGCATTGTAGCCAGGAGCGGGACATTATCGATAAACGCGGAAAAGAAAACAGACAAAAATACGATCAGGGTATAACCCAGGAATATATTCGAACCTACCAGCAGCGAAAGATAATTAGCAATAACATCGATCCAGCCGTTAACGGTAAGACTCCCTACCAGGATAAAAATACCTATCAGGAATAGAGTCGTCGCCCAGTCCAAAGAACGGATATTTTTTATTATGTCTCCCCGGACAGCAATTTTATGCCAAATGATAGCAATTATTCCGGCAGTCATACACAACAACCCTGCTAAATGCGTAAAACCGGCATCATAAAAAGATGACATAGCCAACAGGATGATCAAAGCCGCCAATATACCGGTAGGTACCCAGGACCTTACTTTCTCTATCTCTATCTCCCTGTTTTTCTCTTTATGTTTCCTAAAAAACATATATAGAACAAAAAAGGAAACGATCGCCCCAAGCTCAACGGCAAAGAAAATGCTCGGCCGCCCCTGATAAAAAAAGAAATCACTAAAAGTCATTTTTGCAAAGCCGCCCAAGAGCATACTGGGCGGGTCACCGATCAGGGTCGCGGCCCCCTGCAGATTGCTGGAAATAGCGATAGCGATCATCATATTAACCGGATTAAACTTCAATTTTTTAGCCAGAGACAAAGCTACCGGAGCTACGATCAAAACAGTAGCCACATTTTCTACAAAAGCAGATATAAAACCGGTTAAAGCGCAAAGAAATAATATCGCCCAGGCAGTATTGGGGGCTTTATCGACAATAATTTCGGCAAATCGTGCCGGCACACGGCTGTCCATGAAAACATCGGCTACGATCAGCATCCCGACAAAAATGCCCATAATATTCCAGTTAATAGCTGAAAAAGCCTCTGGCCAGGAGATCGCTCCTGATAAGATGAGCAGTAATGCCCCGGCTATGGCTATAAGCGTCCTGCGTTTAGGCAGAAAAATAAAACCGATATAAGAGGCGACAAAAAACATCAATGCCATCATCCTGGGATCGAGCACAGCTATCTCCTTTAACAAAAAACCAGCATCTATTAATGCTGGTTTTTTAACCTTTTTAAAACGGGGGTGGCAGGAGTCGAACCTACAGTTCCGGTTTTGGAGACCGGTCGTTTAGCCATTAACGGACACCCCCTTAAAACATCGGCCAAAACTAAAATCCGGTTTCGGTTACGAAACCAGAATAAACTTTTCCTTGCGCGCTTCGTCACCGTATTCCGTACAACGAGTATTTTCTATCGGGCTTCGACACCGCTTACCGAATACCGAGCTTCTACTTTGTTTCTTTGTGCATGGTGTGAGCACGGCAGAATTTGCAAAACTTTTTAATTTCCAGTTTGTCCGGATGTTTCTTCTTGTTTTTAGTTAAAGAATAATTTCTTCTCTTACACTTGCTGCAGGCGAGTGTAACTATTGATAGATCCTGATTAGCCATTGGAACTCCTTAAGTTGTTTAGCGTATAGCGTAAAGCGTGTAGCGTATAGAAAAACAAAACCATTACACTTTACACTGCTTTATTTATATTACTCAACGATTTCCGAGACGACACCGGCGCCAACGGTATGGCCGCCTTCACGGATAGCAAAACGCAATTCCTTCTCCATCGCGATCGGCGTGATCAATTCCACATCCACCATGATGTTGTCGCCAGGCATGACCATCTCCACCCCAGCCGGCAGGGTCACTAAACCCGTCACGTCAGTGGTCCGGAAATAGAACTGCGGACGATAGCCCTTGAAGAACGGCGTGTGCCGCCCGCCTTCCTCTTTGGTCAACACATAAACCTGACCTTTGAATTTCTTGTGCGGCGTAATGGAGCCCGGCTTCACTATAACCTGGCCGCGTTCGATCTGCTCCTTGTCAATGCCTCTGAGCAAGGCCCCGACATTGTCCCCCGCTTGCCCTTCGTCCAATAGCTTGCGGAACATCTCTACCCCGGTGATCACGCTCTTGCGCGTCTCCTGGATGCCCACGATCTCGACCTCGTCCCCTACATGGATCTTGCCCCGCTCGATTCTCCCGGTGGCTACCGTACCGCGTCCCGTGATCGTGAAAACGTCTTCCACGCTCATCAGGAACGGTTTGTCGGTCTCCCGCTTGGGTTCCGGTATATACGTGTCACAGGCATCAACCAGCTCATAGATCGGCTTGACCCAGGGGTCGTCTTTGCCTTTGTCAACGTTCTCCAAGGCCTTGACTGCGCTGCCGCGGATGAACGGGATCTTGTCCCCGGGAAAATTATACTTGGAGAGCAGTTCCCGTACTTCCATCTCTACCAGGTCGATCAACTCTTTGTCGTCTACCATGTCACATTTGTTCAGGAAAACTACCATCGCCGGCACGCCTACCTGCCGGGCTAAAAGAATGTGTTCCCGCGTCTGCGGCATCGGACCATCTGCCGCGCTCACTACCAGGATCGCCCCATCCATCTGCGCCGCTCCCGTGATCATGTTCTTGATGAAGTCAGCGTGGCCAGGACAGTCTACATGCGCATAGTGCCGCTTGTCGCTCTCGTATTCCACGTGCGCTATATTGATGGTGACTCCCCGGGCTTTCTCTTCCGGCGCATTGTCAATGTCAAAGACCCCTTTGGCCTGCGCTTTCCCGATCTTCGCCAAGGTCGACGTGATCGCTGCGGTCAAGGTCGTCTTGCCGTGGTCTACGTGCCCAATCGTCCCAATGTTTACATGCGGCTTGGTCCGCTCAAATTTCGCCTTCGCCATACAAGTGCCTCC
>DJVG01000059.1:3503-4093 GCA_002441095.1 Elusimicrobia bacterium UBA6262 | reverse complement strand
AGGATCTTATTCAAGGCATGTCCCAGGTGGATATGGCCGTTAGCATAAGGCGGCCCGTCATGTAATATGAATTTCGGCTTGCCCTGGGCCTGTTGGCGGGTTTGCTGGTATAGCTTTGATTCTTCCCAGGTTTTCAGAATTTCCGGCTCGCGCCGGGGCAGCTCCGCCTTCATGGGAAAATCAGTATTCGGTAAATTAACTGTTTTTGAATAATCCAAGTTTCAAATCTCCCTCTTATCTAAGAATAAATCCATACAAACATTGCCCTGGGTGATAACGTTTCATAACTATTTTAATGCAAAAGATACATTAACGGCGGAGATCCGGCGCCAATAATTACGGGCTTTACGATCATTAGATGTATATTTAAGATTAAACTCTACAAACCTTAAATATTCATTCATCGATAAAATATTAGCTTTAAAAGGTTGGTTTTTGAGTATTGGGAAAATTAGCTTTTTCATATTGTTATAAAGCCTTTAAAACCCTTTCATAGATTTCGGCCGTGCCATATTTCAGGCATAATTCCTTAAACTCTTTCCCTTTATAAGGAAAATGATTTACACGTATCAGACTTACTATATCCGGCA
>DJVG01000059.1:0-3404 GCA_002441095.1 Elusimicrobia bacterium UBA6262 | reverse complement strand
AACATAAAATCAACATCCATAAGATTTCTTTTACTATCCGTAAACCTGGCAAATGTTTCCCGAATATAGTCCTTTTTGTAGCCAGCTTTATGCAAGACAAAGGTGATTTCCTCAAAATCTTCTTTGGTGATCAGCATATCTACATCTGCCGTCTGCCGGCTGACTTTATAATAATTGACGGCAAATCCGCCGATAAGCACACATGATATTTTGTTCTTTTCAGTCAAATCAGCAATTAAATGAAAAATTGTCGGATATTTCATTGAATAATCCTGAGCTGCCTCTTATTTGCAGCTATTTTAATTTTTTCAGGTTCGTTAAATAGGGTTCCCTGATGATCCCCTTTTCCGTAATGATCGCGGTGATATATTTATGGGGAGTGATATCAAAAGCCGGATTTTTTACCTTGATACCTTCAGGGGCGATCCTGGTACCGGCGATCATGGTTACTTCATCAGCAGAACGTTCTTCTATAGTGATCTCCTGTCCGGTTTTGGTATGCAAATCAATGGTCGATAAGGGCGCAGCTATATAAAACGGGATTTTATTCTCCCTGGCCAGTACGGCCAGGGTATACGTGCCTATCTTATTAGCTGTATCGCCGTTGGCGGTGACGCAATCAGCCCCGGTAATAATGCAATCAATTTCACCGCGGGAAATAAAATGCCCGGCCATATTATCGCTGATCAGGTAAAATGGTATATTTTCTTCCTTTAATTCCCAGGCGGTAAGACGGGCGCCTTGCAGATAAGGCCTGGTTTCATCAACCAGTACGCTGATCTTCTTGCCGCGCTTATGCGCTTCCCGGATCACTCCCAGAGCCGTGCCATAACCGGCTGTAGCCAGGGCCCCGGCATTACAATGGGTCAGGATCCGGTCCTTCCGGTGAATTAATTTCTCGCCATGAACTGCCATTTTTTTATTAATGAGCACATCTTCATCCAAAATTTGCTGGGCTTTTTTTTCCAGTAATCTCTTAATACTGTTTATATCCCGGGATTTTATCTTTTCCAGATGATCCAGCATTTGCCTTAGCGCCCAGATCAGGTTTGTCGCTGTAGGCCTGGTAGCGGTCAATTTTCCTGCCGCTTTATGGATCTGGACCAGGAANNAGTGCTGCTTATTCCCGGCCTTTTGGCGCCAGGCACACAAGGCGATCCCAAAAGCTGCCGCCACACCGATAGCCGGCGCACCACGGATATTCATTTTTCTGATCACCTGGGCTACCTGCAGCCAATCCCGGCAGGCAATATATTTCTTTCTCTGCGGCAATTGTAACTGGTCCAGTACATATAACGCATGATTTTGATAATAAAGCGTTTTTATGCGCACTAATATTCTCTCTGATTTAATCTGTGTAATCTCTCTTAGAAATCGGTGTAATCAAAACATCCTTTTTAGGATGTCTTAAAAATAATAAGCAATGCCAATAGTCATAAAATAATATTGGGCAGAAATATTATCATCGATATCAAAGACGATGCCAGACAAGGATGGGTCATAAAAAGTCTGGTGTTGATTGCCGTCAGTATCAAATTTCTGGTATTGTCCGGCAACTTGCACGGACCACTGGCTGGTAAAATGCCATTCTGCGTCTCCCTTAAAAAAATAAGCAGATCCTTTGGCATTTCCTTCGCTTAGTTTCTGTCTTTGGACATGATCGTCCCGATCACTGGCCCTGGCCCAGGGAGAATAACCGAAGCCTGCGTTAAAAGTCAGCTTATCTATCTCTCCGCTGAACAAACCGACTCCCAGGTAAATAGCTTCGTATCTGACATTATAATCTATGGTCTTGCTGCTGACAGAAGCGGTTTCCGAGCTGTAAGGGCCATACCCTACCTGGACCGTATTAAAGGCCCGGTATTTAAATTTATGTACCTGGTAGCCGAGCAACGGGCCAAAGCTGATCTTCTGGTCCGGGTACATATTGTAAAGGTAATCTAGTGCAAAGATCTCAGCCTTTAGTTCTGTGTCTGACTCTGAATAAATATCCACCCCGTCATGATTATCATTATCCAACCAGTCATAATCCTTCATCTTTCCTGCATCCTGGCTGGTATTCGTGAGATAGGTAAAGGTTAACCTGGCGGTCTCATTCATATTGCTTTCTGACTGCTTGTATCCTAATATGCCTTTAACGCCCCAAACCGGCACATCCAGGGGGAATTCCAGTTCACTGGCCCCACCGTCAAAATTAATATGATATTTGGTGTGGCCCTGCAAAAATCCGGAATGGATGGCCAAAGCTTTGGTCGTAAACATAGGGGCAGACTGGCTTGGCCAATCAGGATCCAAGTCCTCAGACCAGCTGGGTGAAGACACCGACAGCAACAAAGCTGCGGCTGATATTGCTACTCCCCTTATAATTTTATACATCTTACCTTCCTAATTCTTTGGCCCGGCGTTTTGCTTTCTGGATCGCCTCAATGAGGACTGCAGAAAAATGGTGTTGTTTCATATGTTTAAGCGCTGCTTCCGTTGTCCCTCCCGGAGAGGTGACCCGGTCCCGTAACACGGCCGGGGTATCTTTACCTTCGATAACCATTTTAGCAGAGCCGAAGACGGTTTGTTTTACCAGTTCTTCACTGACATCCTTTGATAAACCTGCTTTCATTGCCGCCTTGATCATATCTGCCATGACTTCAAAGATATAGGCTGGACCGCTGCCTGAAACTGCTGTCACCGCATTCATCAAAGGTTCTGGTACAACCACAGTCTTACCGATGCTGCGAAACACTTTTTCAGTTAAAGCGAGATGTTGTTTCCTGGCAAACCTGCCTTTACAAATGGCAGACATGCCTGTAGACACGATCACGGCTAAATTAGGCATGACCCGGACCACGGGGGTGTGCCCTAGATAATATTCAATATGGCTGGTCGAAATACCGGCAGCAACTGAGATCACCAGCTTCCTGGTGCCCACTGTTTTGGATATTTTTTGCAAGATCCGGTTGAAATCCTTAGGCTTGACCGCCAGGATGATAATATCTGCCTTTTTAACCAGTTCATTGCTGGGGCAGATACTTTTTACTCTTATCTCTTTTCTCACCTGGGCCAGCTTTTTTTTATCTTTATCGCAGATCATAACATTCTGTTTATTGAATAATTTATTCCTGATCAAGCCCTTAGCAATAGTCCCGCCCATATTACCGCACCCGATTATCCCAATCTTCTTGTTTATCATTTTGACTCCTTGAATTGATTACCCTCCACTAAATCTTTGGCGGGCGCAGCACAGATTNNTCTAAGAGAGATTACACAGATTAAAAGCTTTTTACGACCAACGACCAACCACGAACGAACAACGGTTTTTATCTATGGCCGAATATCGCTGTGCCGATGCGCAGCAGCGTGGCTCCTTCAGCGATAGCAATTTTAAAATCATGGGACATGCCCATGGAAAG
>DJVG01000010.1:1073-50492 GCA_002441095.1 Elusimicrobia bacterium UBA6262 | reverse complement strand
CGGCTTTTTTTGCCAAACGCGGGCAGGAAATGCCCAAAAAAAATGAAAAGCAAGCCTATTACATCGAAGGAGCGCGGCTGATCACCAATGAAATAGGTACTGCGCCCGGACAGATCATTGAATTGGCAAAACACCAGGACTTTACGGCAGAAACCATTATCCTTCTCCCTGGCCCGCAGTTTGAAATAGAACCGATGATGAACAAAGTGGTCCTGCCTTTCCTGAAAGAGAAATATGAGCGCGGCCTGACCAAGCTGCATGTTATGCATGTGGCAGGAATGAGTGAAAGCAAGGTAGATGAGGAGATCAAGGATCAAGTAGAAATAGAGCGCAAACTGGAAGGCGGCGATCTGCGGTTTGCCCTGGTGGCCCATCCAGGAATAGTGGATGTCGTGATTATTGGCTCTGGTAAAAATGAATTATTAATCGAGGGATTCATTAATAAGGCCAAAAGGGAATTAAAGGAAAAGCTGGGTAATAATATATTCGGTGAAAACGATGAATCCTTGCCGCAGGTTACAGGCAATTTGCTGGGTCGCAATAAAATGACTGTCAGCATTGCTGAGAGCTGTACTGCCGGGCTGCTCAGTAAAATGATCACTGATATTTCCGGTTCATCCATGTATTTTAAAGGTGGTGTAGTAGCCTATAATAACCTGGTAAAAAAAGAAGTGTTGGGAGTTTCCCTGGAAAGCCTGGAACAGCAGGGCGCTGTCAGCAGGCTAGTAGCCCTGGAAATGGCCAAGGGAGTGAGAAAATTATGTAGATCCAGTATCGGCATCGGTATTACCGGTATTGCCGGTCCCGGTGGAGGGACTCCGGAAAAACCAGTAGGCCTGGTATATTGCGCATTAGTCGCGGAGCAGGGAGAATTATGTAATGAGCAGCATTTTGCCGGTAACCGGCGGGGAATCAGGGAGAAAGCAGCCATCTATGCCCTGGATATGCTGCGCCGGTTCTTGCTGCAGGGATAAGAAGTTACAGCAACAGCGGCAGCAAATATCAGCATAAAAAAGGATTGAAAAAGGAGCATTAAGGTTGCGAATTTTTGTCGCCGTTGGGATCAATCCTGAGATCAAAGAGAAAGTAGCTGAAGTGCAGGACCAGTTGAAATTGGCTAATGCCGATGTGCGCTGGGTAGCCAAGGAAAATTTGCATTTAACCTTGCATTTCTGCGGCGAAGTAAATGAAAATAAAGTGCAGGATATTATCCAGGTGTGCCGCGGCATAGCGAGTGAGATTCCTGCTTTTGCCCTGGAAATTAAATATGTCGGTGCTTTTCCGCCATATGGCGATCCGCGCATTATCTGGACCGGGGTGGAACAAGGCAGGGACGAAGCTATCACCCTGATCGAAGTGACCAAGAGACACCTGACCATGGTCACGGGAATCACTGAAAAGAAAGATATTTCTCCCCATCTGACTTTTGGCCGCATACGGACTACAACAAACATCGGTGTACTAACTGCCCAATTGCACAAATTCGCTAATCTTGGCTTTGGCGTGCAGGCAGTGGATAAGATCCTGGTGATGGAAAGCAAATTAAAGCCTACCGGGCCGGTTTATTCGGTTTTAGAAGAAATTAAATTGGGAGAACTCAATAAATAGTTTATTTTTATTCGTGTAATTCGCTCTAATTCGCGCTATTCGATACTAAAGGGAGGCGAGATAAGTTGATTGCTAAAAAAATTCTCAAGGTAAGCCTCGGAGTAATAATTTTTAGTTTTATCATGCGCTCACAGATCAGTACTATATCCACTGCTGCGACCAATGATTTTGCCGATTTCAATTTTAAAGAGTACTTAAGCAAACCATGCGTAGCTCTTACTTTTGATGACGGGCCGCATCAGGAATTTACCAGGGAGATTTTGAAAGTTCTGTCCGAGGAAGGGGCGCGGGCCACTTTTTTTGTCGTTGGTAAGCAAGTAATAATTTTCCCGGAATTACTGCAAGAAATAGCGCGCAGCGGCAATGAGATAGGCAATCATACTTATAACCATTATAATCTGACAACGCTGGATGAAGCGCAGGTTAATTTTGAGATAAAGAGCAATAAAGAATTGATCGAGCGCGTCACTGGCCTGACTCCGCGGTATTTTCGTCCGCCAGGAGGGCATTATAACTTTAAGGTAGTTGAAGCAGTCAAAGATAATGGTGAGGATATGGCCCTATGGTCGATTCATTCCCGTGATACTGACCGGCCGCCGGCAGAATATATCCTGCAAAAAGTGCTGAACAATGTGGAAGACCAGAGCGTCATCCTCCTGCATAGCGGGGTAAAACAAACCCTGGAAACACTGCCCCAGATGATCAGGGAATTAAGAAAAAAGGGATACCGGTTAGTGACTTTAAGCGAACTGGAAAAAGGTAAATCTTCTTGAAGTATAGGATACTACTTTGCTCTAATCTGTGCCGCGCCCGCCGAAGCTTTAGTGGAGGGTAATCCCTGTCCGCCTCTGGCGGAGTTTTAGAGATCCGTGTAATCAATTCCGAGTGAAGCGAGGAATAAGCTGAAAAGGATCATGGGTTTAGATGTCGGAGAGAAAACGATCGGCATAGCGGTCACTGATCCGCTGTTGATCATGGCCCAGCCTGTAACTACCATCAGGAGAACCAGCCTGGAGAAAGATTTTGCCTGCATTGCCGAAAAAGTAAGGGAGTATGATATCGGCGAGATCGTGATCGGCTTGCCTCTGAATATGGATGGAAGTAGTGGCGAAAAAGTCAAAGTTGTGCTATTGTTTCAAGATAAGTTATCAGCTGCAATACCTATACCGGTAGTTACCTGGGATGAACGTCTCAGTACGGTGGCTATGCAAAAAACCATGATTGATGCAGATGTCTCCAGGAGCAAGCGCCGGCAGGTGATCGATAAATTAGCCGCTGTTTTTATTTTGCAGGGGTATATGGATTTTAAAAAAAAGGGACAAAAGAATGGATAAGAGGAAACTGTTATACCGGATCACGGCGTTATTTTTATTAATCTTTTTAGTCGGCAGTATCTATTACACGCCTTATAATGAAAGGATTATTGTTGTTGAATCGGGTATGACTGCCAAGGAAGTATCTTTTTTGCTGAGAGAGGAGCAGTTGATCAGGTCCCCGTATTTCTTTTTGGCTTATGTTCAGCTGAAAAGAGCAGCTAATAAACTGCGTCCTGGATGCTATAACCTTAACACCAACATGAGCCTAGGAGCAATGCTTAATAAAATATCCGCCGGGGAGACATATGGCGTGAAAGTAGTCATTCCCGAAGGATATAATAGCGTGCAGATCGCCAGTCTTCTTTCGATTAAGAAATTAGTGAACCGGGACCAATTCTTGAAAGTTGTACGGGAAAAAGGTTTAGAAGGCTATTTATATCCTGCTACTTATGCTATCCTGCCGGGAACCAGGGCTGAAGCTATTGCCCAGATGATGGTAGAAAAATTTAATAATGTTTTTAATGAAAAATTACTATCACAATGCGAAACCTTGAATTTGACCCAGCGGCAAATCCTGACCATGGCCTCCATAATCGAGAAGGAAGCTAAGAAATCAGAAGAAAAGCCTGAAATTGCCGCTGTTTTTTATAATCGTCTGAAGAAAAAATGGCTACTTGAATCCTGCGCTACTGTCCAGTATGTCTTAGGCACAGCCAAAAAAACACTGAAATTAACTGATTTGAAAACAAGATCACCCTATAATACCTACCTCAATCCCGGACTACCGCCGGGACCGATCTGCAATCCCGGACTGGCTTCCATTAAAGCTGCACTCTACCCTGGTAATTCAAACAATATGTTTTTTGTTGCCACAGGTGACGGTACCCACAAATTTTCCCGCTATTACCGTGACCATCTCAAGGAAAAACAACAGCTCAAAAAGAAATCTTAAGAATGATTACACTGATTTCTGAAGTAAACGGGGATCAGATAATCAGGAGACCAGGAAGTGGGTACCAGAATATCAGGAAATCAGGAAGTTCCTGATACCCTGATAACCTGATAAACTTCACCCTGATATCCTGTTATCCTGATAAACATATTTAGTTTTTAGTAGTTTTTTCGGCGGAAGACGTCGGTTTTCAGGGAGGTGATCCGGTCGAGGAAGAGAATACCGTCCAGATGGTCGATTTCATGCTGCAATACTACTGCTTCAAACCCCTCAGCTTCTATTTTTTGCGGGATCTCATCGCTATCCAGTCCTTCTACAACAACAGAAACAGCCCTTTTTACGTTACCTGTATAGTCCGGCACGCTTAAGCAGCCTTCCCGCATTACCTGTTCGCCTTCCCTATAGGTAATGAGCGGATTGATCAGGACCAGATTACCGTGATGTTTGCAGGGTTTGCGGCTGCGGGAACAATCGACGACAACTATCCGCAAAAGAGTACCTACTTGCGGTGCCGCCAGCCCAACGCAAAAAGGATGAGCTATTAAAGTATCCTGCATATCATTGATGAGTTGCTCAACACCCGGTATTTCCTGATGCAGTGCGTCGCAAGGAGTCTTTAAAATGGGATTTGGGTATTTGATAATTTGTAAGATAGACATGGTTATCTCTATAGTTGATAGCTGTCAATAGGATTGACCGTAATATCTATCTTTAGCTTTTTGGCCAAGGTGGATAAAGCTGCCGAAAGACGGGCTATTTTCATCTCAACTGGGACATTCACTTCCAGCATCATGACATATACTGGGTTCTCATCCGCAGAAATTATCTTAGTTTCCACGTCGGTAATGTTTACTTTGTTTTTAGCCAGGAAATCAGAGATCATGTACACGATCCCTGGTCTGTCTGTCCCGTAAACAGAGATCATGCAAGGAACAGTATGGCTGGCTTTGGCAGTTTTTAATTCAGCGGGTTTTAACGGACGCAGGGTGATAGACAACCCCAGCTTACTTCTTATGGCTGCCAGTTTTTTGTCCAGGAGCGAAACAGAAACCTTTATGGGCAGGGTTACCATCAGGATCATGGCAAAGTCATTACCCAGGATAGTCATGCTGGAATCCTCAATATTGCAGCCGGTTTCGTAAAGCACTTTTGATACGGCGGCGACTATGCCGGGACGGTCCTTGCCGATAGCGGTAATGATAATATGTTTTTTCATTCTACACCCTTTCCAGAATTTAGTATCATTGTTCTAATATAATTATTATAAAGTTATGCCGCAGAGATTGTCAATGAAAATATGTTGAAGAGCAGCCGATTTTGTGCTATTAGTTACTATCATGATACCAGTACCGAACCCATTTACACCAAAAACAGGCTGGGAACCCAAGATCATCGTCGGCCGCGACAGTGACCTGGAGTTCTTTTCCCGCAAGCTCTATGAGGCCAGGCGGGGAAGATGTGACCATTTTATCGTCACTGGCGGCTGGGGCATGGGCAAAACTTCCCTCTTGATGAAATACAAAAAGATCGCTGAAACCCACCATGTTTTTACCTCTTTTGTGAGTATTAATGAATTTAGCCGCAAGAATACTGATTTGGATGGCGTTAAATACCTGATCGAGCAAATTCCCCGCCGGTTCCCCTTGCCGCTAGCACAATTAAAGAATTTTATGAAAGAAATGAAGGCCTTGGATGTGGAGGTGATCGGCCGGGGTCTTAATTTTTCGGCAAAAGTAGAAGGTATCCATCCCCAAACACTATTAACCGATGTTTTACTGGCGCTCTGGCAGGATATCCAGGAACACAGCGAAGCCGGCGTGATCTTGCTGGATGATGTGCAGAATTTCCAGCCGATCAACAGCCTTTTCACTATCTTGAAAAATGTGCTTACTGATGAGCAGATCATCAAAAGGACAAAATTCCTGTTTATTTTGTCCAGTGTCCCTGCCGGGTGGGAGAAATTCCTGGCCAAGCATCATCCGATAGGCAGGTATTTTTCGCCACGCATCCAACTGCAAAAACTGAACAAAGCGGATATGAAGAAAGTCATCCTGGCCAACCTGGAAGACACTGGCGTGGAATTTGAAGAAGAGGTTATCAAACGCGTAATCCATCACTCCGAAGGCAATCCTTATCAATTACAGCAGGCCTGTGCCAGCCTTTATGACAAGCAGATAGGCGGTAAGGTCAGTTTGATCAAGAAAAATGAGGTGGAAGACGAAATATTTTAGTGGTTCGAATGCCCTCACCATTCGTCGACCCATCTTCCCCGCTAGTTTTACCAGGTAAACTGGGGAAGTCACAGGATAAGATCGACCGGAACATGACACAGGATGCCTATCGGGTTATCCTGTTTTTTTATTGCTATTAAGTAGGTTTTTGTGATATTATTTAATAATATGTTGATCAATCCTATTTATACACAAGATGCTCTGCAAAAAGTAGTCAAAAAACTGCTCACTAACGGCGCTGATTTTTCCGAAGCTTATCTGGAAAAAAGCAGCCTGCAGAGCATTTCTTGTGAAGAGAATAAGATCGAATCTATCGCCAGCGGCATAGATGTGGGCCTGGGTTTGCGCATTGTCCGGGGTGAAGAAACATACTATGCGTCAACCAACAGCCAGGACTTGGATGAAATACTGGTATTAGCAGGCAGTTTGAGCCAGGCGGCGGGGAAGAAACAGTCAACAGTCAGCGGTTGGCGGTTAGCGGCGGGGAATCCAGGGACAGTACATAAAATATTAAGAGAACCGCAAAGCATAGAGATGACCGAAAAGATCGCTCTCGTTAATAAGGTCAATGCCGCGGCCTGGAAAAAAGATCCTAAGATACAGCAAGTGCAGGTTGATTATGGTGACCGTTCCAAAGAAATAATCATCGCTAATTCCCTGGGCTTATTCAGCCAGGAAAAGAGGACCTATGTCGTCCTGGTATTGAATGTCATCGCTAAAAGCGGGGAGATCATCCAGACCGGGCGAGAAGTACTCGGAGGGTTGTCTGGATTCGAGAAATTCACCGCTGTTGCCGTGGATGACCTGATCGAACAAGCTGCCAGCCGGGCGATCCGTATGCTGGATGCCAGGAAAGCTCCATCTGGTAAAATGCCGGTAGTCCTGGACAGCAAGGCCGGCGGAACTATGATCCATGAAGCTATCGGGCATAGCCTGGAAGCAGACGCAGTACAGAAAGGGATCTCTCCGGTTTACAAAGGAAAGATCGGGCAAAAAGTAGCGTCTTCTTTAATCTCAGTAGTGGATGATGCCACTATTCCCAACATGCGCGGTTCATTTGCTATGGACGACGAAGGAGTTCCTGCCCAGCGTACTATTCTTGTGGAAAGAGGCATTTTAAAAAATTATCTTTATGACCAATTCACAGCCCGCAAAGAGAATACGGTTTCTACCGGTAACGGCCGGCGGGAATCATATCATTATAAACCCATACCCCGCATGACCAATACCATGATCACTCCCGGAGAACATGACCCTGCCAGTATTATAAAATCTACTCCTAAAGGTTTGTATGTTAAAAAAATGGGGGGTGGCCAGGTCAATACCGCCACCGGTGACTTTGTTTTTGAGGTGGTGGAAGCCTATGAAATAGTAAATGGGGAACAAGGCAAGCCGGTACGCGGAGCGATCCTGACCGGTAATGGCCCGGAGGTACTGAAATCCATAGATATGGTTGGTACTGATCTGGATTTTGAGATCGGAACTTGTGGCAAGGAAGGACAGCATGTACCGGTGGGAGACGGACAGCCGACTTTACGTATACCAGAGATCATCGTCGGCGGCACTGAGTAAATTAGTTGATAGTTCATTGTTGATAGTTGATAGTAAAGTAAATTGGAGAAAAGATGGATATTGGGATCTCGACTGGATTGTTTTATACGCATAAGATATGGAACCTTCTGCCGTTGATAAAAAAAGCCGGCTTTGATATCGTAGAGATCTGGAATGGCGGTAAAGAGTGGGGCGGGACAACCCACTTTGATCACCATGACCATAAACAGGTCAAAGCACTGCAGGATGCCCTGTGGGACCAGCAGATACGCGGCTTGACCATGCATGGCCCATTCGGGACCAACTGCGATATCTCTGTGCCTGATGACAAGGCCCGTAAGAAAGCCATTGAAGAAATGAACCAGGCCATTGAGACGGCAGCGAAAGTAGGAGCTAAGATCGTCATTACCCATCCCGGTAATATCCTGACTAATGCACAGGACGGGTCTGAAAAGGACCGGCGGATCGAAACCAGCATCCAGAGTCTGAAGATCATCAGCGAGCACGCGAAAAAGAAAAATATCAAGCTGGCCTTGGAAAATATGCTGGGCGGCATGGTGGCCGGGGAAGCCTGGCAGTTGGAAAAGATAGTCAGTTCCCTGGATAAGGATGTGGTCGGCGTCTGCATTGATGTTTCCCACGCTTCCCTCTGTAAGGAACTGGATAAGCTGCTGAAGACTTTTACCAGCCGTATTATCGCGGTGCATATCAGCGATAACCACGGCAAGATGGATGACCATCTCATCCCTGGCGAAGGCATACTTGATTTTGGTAAAATTGCCAAGAAGCTGAAAGACATAAATTACGGGGGAGTATTTACCCTGGAAGTATTAGGGGAAGCAGTCAAGCGCAAACCGGAAGAAGTGTTAAAAGCTTCCCATCAGATCGCCCTGAAAATAATGAAGCACGCCGGAATCTAAAGAGGAGACTATGATACCGGAGCGAGCGAATATCATCATGCACCTGGATAGCGCACTATCCTGGCGCGGCGGCCAACAGCAAGTGTTATCTCTGGTACAGGGTTCGCACCAGCGTAATATCATCAGTTTTTTAGCCTGTCCTCCCGGCAGTGTTTTATTCAAAGAAGCTCTTTCCCGGGGTATTTCTGTTTTTCCCCTGCATATATTCGCGGAATGGGATATCCTGGCAGTGAGACGCCTGCGGCAGATGATCAGGAATCTTAAGGTGAACATTCTGCATTGCCATGACAGCCACGCTCATACTATCGGTCTCCTGGCTACTATGGGACTGGATAACTGCAAAGTAGTAGTGACGCGCCGGGTGGACTTTCGAGTCGGAAATAATATAATCAGTAATTTTAAATATAAACATGGCGTAGATAAGTTTATCGCGGTCAGTGAAGGTGTTAAAAAAGTCTTGGAATCTGATGGCATTGATCCGTCTTCGATCACCGTGGTCCATGACGGTATTGAAGTCAACCGTTTCCTTTGCCGGGATAAAGCTGAGCACCTCTATCATGAATTCGGGCTGGATCCGTCCAAACCAGTCATTGGCAATATTGCTGCTTTAGCGCCCCATAAGGACCAGAAAAACCTGTTGCAAGCTGCAAAAATTGTCTTGGAGCAGATACCTGAGGCGCAATTCCTGGTAGTTGGCGCTGGCGCGCTGGAAAAGGAACTAAAGCAACTGGCAGCGGATTTGAAGATACGGGAAAGAGTAAAATTTACCGGCTTCCGGCCAGACATACCGCAAATATTAACCATTGTGAATATATTTGCGGTTTCTTCATATCTGGAGGGATTAGGTTCTTCCACTCTGGAAGCTATGTCTGCCGGGTTGCCCATAGTAGCTACTCGCACGGGAGGCATTCCAGAAATTGTTGAGAACAATATCAATGGCATTTTAGTCCCGCCTCGTGATAGTGAATCGCTAGCCAGGGGGATTATAGCCTTGCTCAGGGACCAAAAAATGAGAGAAAAAATGGGCAGTGCCAGCCGGCAGCTGGTCAAGAACTTCAGCGTAGACAAAATGGTGGAAGGAAATATAGCATTATACCAACAGGTAATAAATAAAAAAGAGAGGTAGAAAAATGCGCAAATTGATCTTAGCAGCACTGGTATTGTTATTATTTCAGACGATCTTGTATTCGGCAATACCAAGTAAGGGGCAGGATAAAAAAGGGGAAAAGGAAAAGAACATAGAGAAGAAAGTCAGCATCCGGGCTGATTTTAGTGCAGGTAAGTTTTGGGTATACCAGGATAAAGCGGCTCCAGTCAACAGATTTGCCATTCGCGGGTGGATGGGCGATATTGGCGATCTGCGGGTAAATGAGAACTGGAAAGAAAGGCCGCATACCGGAGTTTCCTGTGTCAAGATCATCTATAGCGCCAAAGGCAGCGCCAATCTGGGTTGGGCCGGGCTGTATTGGTTTAAAGATCATGATAAGGCTGCCAAAGAAGTAGCTTATAATCTAAAGGGAGCGAAAAAATTGAAATTCTGGGCGCGCGGGGAAAACGGCGGTGAAAATATCGATGTATTTAAAGTCGGTGGCATAAAGGGTCAGGATCCGAACTCTATACCGGATTCCCTATCAGCTCAGCTTGGTCCAGTCATTTTAACTAAGGATTGGATGGAATATGAAATAGACCTGGCAAAAAAGGATCTGGCATATGTTACCGGCGGATTTTGCTGGAAAGCCAAGGCTAAGGACAATAAAAACGGCTGTGCTTTTTATCTGGATGATATCAGATTTGAAAAATAATTTGGATTATTATGCAAACTATTGGCGTATACCTTATCACTAAAAATGAAGAGCACAACATCCGCGAATGCCTGGAAAGCGTAAAGTGGGCAGATGAAATTGTGCTGGTAGATGATAATTCCACGGATAAAACCGTGGAAATAGCCCGGGAATATCATTGTAAAATTGTCCCCAGCCATTGGCGCGGTTATGGGAAACAAAAACAATTTGCCTTGGAGCACCTGAGGACTGAATGGGCTTTGAATATCGATGCTGATGAGCAGGTATCCCCGAAACTGGCTACTGAAATACTCTACGAAATAAACCGCGGGCCTTTAACCATTGATGGCTATGAGATCCCGTTTGAATTCTTTTTCCTGGGGCAGAGGATGCGCTTTGGCGGATGCGGCAGCGAAAAGCATCTCCGCCTTTTCCGCAGGAAGAAAGGTAAATATGACAAGACCGCGATCCATGAGACACTGGCAGTAGAAGGAGCGATAGGACTCTTGAAAAATCCAGTTATCCACCACAGCTATCAGGATGAGACAGAATATTTCCAGAAATTTGAAGAATATACCACTTTGGCGGCGCAAGAGATGCATAAAGCAGGGAAGAAGGCGCACTGGTACAAGTTCCTGGGTTTTCCCTGGGAGCTCTTCCGCCGGATAATTCTCTATGGCGCATTCCTTGATGGTGTTGCCGGCCTCAAATACGCCTGGTATTCATCGCTCTATGTGCTGGTCAAATACAAGAAGCTTTTAAAAATATCCCGGTATTAATAAAGTATCCTCAGGAGAATTATCCAAAAATGATCTATTCCCATTCACGGTTACAAGCATATGAAAATTGCCCGCTCAAATTCAAGCTGCGTTATTTAGACCATATAAAACGTGAGGAAGCTGAAAGTATTGAAGCTTTTGTCGGCAAGCGGGTTCATGAAGTATTACAGAAGCTTTATGAAGAGGCCCTGCTGACCAGGACCAATACACTGGGCGACCTCCTGAATTATTATGACCTGTTATGGAAAGAGAACTGGAACGATAATATCACTATTGTCAGGAAAAAGTACAACAAGGAGCATTATTACCAGTTTGGCCGTAAAGGTATAGAGAATTATTATAAACGTTACCAGCCTTTTGACCAGTCTATTACCATCGGCACAGAAATGAAGGTTAATTTTGACTTGGATCAGGCAGGTAAATACAAGATCACCGGGTATATCGACCGGGTAGCTCATACTAACGGGATCTATGAAGCTCACGATTACAAAACCGGCGCTTCTCTCCCGTCCCAGAAACACCTGGATACGGACCGCCAGCTGGCCTTTTACCAGATAGCGATCCAGGAAAAGTGGCCGGATGCCAAAGAAGTGCGGTTGATCTGGCATTACCTGGCCTTTGACCTGGACCTGATCTCCAAACGTGAACCTGCTGACCTGGAAAAGCTAAAAATGGATACGATTACCCTGATCGACAAGATCGAAACAGCTAAGGAATTCCCGGCTATCGAAAGCGGCTTGTGCAATTGGTGCGAATATCCTGACCTGTGCCCAAAGCGGAAGCATTTTTATATTGTGGAAAACCTGGGTGAGAATGGCTATTTCAAAGACAAGGGAGTAAGCCTCACCAATAAGTACGCCCAATTGGCCGGAGAAAAAGAAAAAATTGATGAAAAGATAAATATAGTCAAGGAACAGATCATCCAATATGCCTGCAAAGAGAACATAGAGATCATTAAAGGCAATGATCATAAAGTGAAAGTGAAGATCACTTCCCGGCTGAAATTCCCGGGCAAGGAAACATTGGAGCGCGCGGCCATAGATTCACTATTGAAAGATGAAGGTAAATGGCTGGAAGTATCAGATCTTAATGCCGTAACATTGTCGAAGATCTGCAAACAAAATACCTGGGATAAAAGCCTGATAGATAAGGTCCGGGAATTTGCCACAGAGGAAGATACAGTCAGCGTTTACTTGTCCCAGCTGGATGAGTACGAAGAAGACTAAAAATAGCGTTAAACTATACGCCAGAAGGTTTTATGCGACGGAGGAGAACCTTGAAAATATTACTCATTATCGCTGGACTGTTCACGTTGGGATTCAGCGCCCGCTGGAATTGGTGGCGTTTGCCCAAAAAAGGTGTAGCTATTTTAATGTATCACAAGATCGGTTTGCCGCCGCAGAATTCAAAATTGAAGAATTTATGGGTCAGTCCGGAAAAATTTGACCGGCAGATGCGCTATCTGCAAGAAAAAGCTATTCCCGTCATCACGTTCGCTGAGTACTACCAGATGCTGCAGGAGAAAAAGGTCCCGGCTAAGGCTGCTATTATCACCTTTGATGACGGCTACCAGGATAATTATACCGCGGCATTTCCGGTGTTGAAAAAATACGGGTTTAAAGCTATGTGTTTTCTGGTGACTGATACGGTCGGCATTGTTAATAAATGGCATGATCCGGCTACCGAGCCGCAGCAGAAAATGTTATCCCTGGAACAGATCAAGGAAATGCAGGAAGCCGGGATAGAATTTGGTTCTCATACTTTAAGCCATCTCAATCTTAATGAATTGAACATTGAGGCAGCTAATATACAGATTGCTAAAAGCAAGCCTGTGCTGGAACAGGTATTGGGTAAGCCAGTGGATATTTTTGCTTACCCCTATGGTGCCGGCGCATATAATCCGGCAGTCAGGCAATTAGTCAAACCAGCAGGGTATAAGCTGGCAGTCGGGATAAAACAAGCCATCAACATGCGCGGCCAGGAAGATCTTTTCGCTCTCAAACGCATCACCGTCAGAGGTGATGAGAATATGTTCGACTTTTATCTCCAAATTACGAGAGGCAAAAACCGATTATAAAAAGAAGTTTTAAGTTAAAAGTGTTAAGTGTTAAATTATGGTAAAAAACCTTAACTTATAACTTATAACTTTACACTTATAACTAGTACCGAAGGTAAAAATGCAAACAATCGAATTAAGACCAAACGCAAAAATACTGGTGATCCAACTGCGGCGGATCGGTGATGTCCTGCTGACTACCCCGGTAGTGCGGGCTTTGCGCCGCAAGTTCAGTGAAGCGCAGATCGATTTTCTGGTAGAAAAGCCCGGTGCGGAAATATTGGCTGGTAATCCGTACATCAATCACCTGTTGGTCTATGACAAAAAAGATCATTTGCAGTGGATACGCAGGATCAGGGCGGAGAAATATGACCTGCTCCTGGACTATTTGGGAAACCCCAGGACTGCCTGGATCACTGGCTTAAGCGGCGCAAAACACCGCCTTGGATTCGAGCGTCTGGGACGTGATCTTGTTTATTCTATAAAAGTCAGGCCAGATCCTGTGCCTAAGTATGTCCCTGCTTATAAATTAGATTTACTAAAACCATTGGGCATAGAAAACAACAATGTCAGCCTGGACCTGGTAATCAGTGATCAGGCTAAAGCACGTATCCAAGAATTTCTGACCAAGGAAAAGATATCAGCTTCGGATATGCTGGTCGGGATCAGCCCGACTAGCCGGCGCCAGGCGCGGAGATGGTTAAAACAGGGTTTTGCCGAGGTTGCCGACTGCCTGATGCAGAAATACAAAGCTAAAGTGATTTTCCTGTGGGGTCCGGGAGAAGAAACATACATTGATGATGTTATCGGTTTAATGAAAAAAAGACCGCTCAAATCTCCGGCCCTGAGCATTGCTGAATCAATCGCCCTGACCGATGCCTTGAAACTGTTTATCGGTAATGACAACGGACCGATGCATATAGCCCAGGGACTAAAAGTGCCTACCGTAACAGTTTTTGGCCCGACCCAGAGTATCAACTGGAGCGAACAAGGCCCGAACAATATTGTGGTTAAAGCAGATGTCCCCTGCCTGGAATGCAACAAACAGGAATGTGAAAGCATGTGTTGTATGGAAAGATCAACTGTCTCCATGGTAGAAGAAGCTATTAAAAAGGTGGTGTCTTTATGACCAGGAAGCTCCAGGACCGTTTTCTCAAGATCGGTAAAGGAGAAAAGGACGCACCTGTTGCCTTGGATCTGTTCCTGGCAACGGTCAGCTTGCTATATATAGCCATAGTCAAGGTCAGGCAATTAATCTATGATAAAATTATCAAGAAAAAACATCTTTCAGCCGCGGTCATTAGTGTGGGCAATATTACCGTAGGAGGGACCGGGAAAACCCCCTTTGTCATTATGCTGGCAAAATACCTGAAGAACAGGAAGAAAAAAGTGGCCATTCTAAGCCGCGGCTATAAGCGGAAAAAATCGCCGGGCCGGGGAGAAGGAATTGAGAAAGGCATTAGCGTAGTTTCGACTGGCAAGGATGTCCTGTTAACTCCGGAGGAAGCCGGGGATGAACCGTATATGATGGCCAGGTACCTGTCCAATGTACCGGTCATGGTGGGCCGTGACCGGATCAAAAGCGGCCAATATGCCGTTGCTAATTTTAACAGCGAAGTATTGATCCTGGATGACGCTTTCAGTTATTATCCGCTGTATCGTAACCTGGAAATAGTCCTGGTCGACACCACGTGCCCGTTTGGCAATCATCATTGCCTGCCCCGGGGAATTATGCGTGAGCCGATGAGCAGCTTGAAAAGGGCAGATGTCATTGCCCTGACCAAAGCCAACCTGGTCAGTCCTGAAGAAGTAGACTTGATCATCAATAACCTGAAAAAATACAACCCCTATGCGACTATCCTTAAATGCGTGCATAAGCCGATCGACCTGATCAACCTGGCTACCGGTGAAACAATGCCCCTGAGTTTCCTGCGCCATAAAGAAATAGCCGCTTTGTCCAGTATCGGCTCTCCTGAATCATTTGAAAAAACCCTGGAAGAGATCGGGGCCAAAGTCGTGAAATCTATCCGCTATCCAGACCACCATTATTATACCCGGGATAATTTTATCCATATATTGGAGGAAGCTGAATATAGTTTTATTGTCACGACGGAAAAAGATACCACCCGGTTTAAAAAGGAATTCTGGAACCTGGAAAAAATAGCCAGGATCAACTTTTTTTCTCTGCGGATAGAAATGGTGATCATCAAGGGAGAGGCTGAGTGGCTCAAAAAACTAAAGCAATTAGTTATCTAGAATATTTCCTGGTAATAATATTTATCCTATTCATCCGGTCCTTGCCTTATCGCTGGGCTTTACAGGTAGGCTCTGGCTTAGGAGCACTGGTATTCAGGGCTTGGGGCAAGCGCCGGCAGATCACTATCCAAAACCTGGTTAAAGCGTTCCCCGATAAAAATCACGCTGAAGTCAGGACTATAGCCTTAAATGTTTACCGTAATATAGGCAAAACCCTGATCGAGTTTATCAGGGCCGGTGCCTGGGACAGAGAACAGTTATTGAGCCAGGTGTCATTTGCCGGCCGGGAAAATTTAGACGCAGCCCTGGCTAAAGGCAAAGGAGTCATATTATTAGCGGCGCATTTTGGCAATTGGGAAGTATTGGGCATGATAGCCAGTGCTGCTGGCTACAAAATAAACGTACTGGCCCGGCCGCTGGATAATCTATTGCTGGACAAAGTAGTGAATAATATCCGCAGTAAGTTTGGTACCTGGATCATCACCAATAGCAACAGTATCAAAGATGTAATGAAGGTCCTGCGGAAGAATGAATCAATCGGTATTTTAATGGACCAGAATCTTTATGAAAATGCCACGTTTGTTGATTTTTTCGGTGAATTAGCAGCTACTACCCCGATCATTCCGTTATTATCCCAGAAAACCGGCGCAGCCATCATTCCGATACGCCTGCTCAGATTAAAAAACAATATGTTTAAAATAATTATTGAGCCTGAATTGAAATTTAAGGATATTGCTGACCGCCAGGAATATGTAAAGGTCAATACCCGGCGCTGTAATGAAGTGATCGAACAATGGATAAAACTTGATCCTGAACAGTGGTTCTGGGTGCATAACAGGTGGAAAACCAGGCCTTTAAAATAAAAGAAGTTACGAGTTACGGGTTGACTGGTTACGAGTATGTATGCTTTCACTCGCAACTCGCAACTTGAAACTCGCCAACTATGACAGGTTATCAATGAAGATTCTGATAATTGATCTGGATAATGTCGGGGATGTGGTGATGGCCAGCTTCCTGCCGCGCGCCCTCAAAGAACTGTATCCGCACAGCTATATTGGGGTCCTGGTGAAAGAATATAGCCAGGATATCCTGCGGCATAATCCCTTTGTGGATGAACTGATCATTTTTAATCCTCCCTGGCTGGGAGATTTGCTCAATAGAAGGTTTTCCTGGCGCCGGACCAAGTCTTTGGCCGGCAAATTAAAAAATTCCCGGTTTGACCTGGCGATAATAATCAATAGCGATTGGCGCAAGGCATTACTGGCAAAAATAGCCGGTATACCCTCAAGGATCGGCGCAGACAAAAAGAGGTCATCGTTATTCCTGACTGTACCGGTAAAATATGATAATGATCCGGCAAAACATACGGTACAAGAGAACCTGGATCTGCTCAAGGCGCTGGGATATAAGAAAAACGAAATTAAGCTGGAAGTTTTCATCGATGACGATACCCTGCATTGGGCAGAAGGGATACTCGAGAAAAACAACCTGGGCAGACAAGAATCCCTGATCGGTATCCATCCTGGGGCAGGGCATCCGGCCCGGATCTGGCCAGCAGAGAACTATGTCAAGCTGATCGATGCATTGGAGCAGGACCCAAAGGTGAAGGTAATGGTCGTCGGTTCGCATGGTGATCATATTATCAAGGAAATAAAGGATAAAACTAATAAATATAAAGTAATATTTTTCCTGAATATTTCTGTCCTGCAGATGGCGGCATTATTCAGGCAATGCGCCTGTGTTATTGCCCAGGATAGCGGCCCGATGCACCTGGCGGCAACAGTGGGAGCTAAAACCATAGCTATTTTCGGGCCTTCCAATCCCCGCAAATTCGGGCCATACGGGCCAGGACATAGCGTGATCAGAAAAGAAATGCCCTGCAGCCCGTGTGGCAGTGATCCTGAATGTAACCGGCTGGATTGCCTGAAGAATATTTCCGTAAACGAGGTACTAGAAAAAGTAAAAGAGGTACTATGATTTCCCGCACAGAACGTCTTGATAAATCAATACACTTTGGGTTGATGTTGTTTGCTTTTGCCCTGCCGGTGTCTACAGCCCTGACCAATATCGCCTGGATCTGGTTGCTATTAGCCGGTATAGCGAAAATATTCTCTGACCGGAGTTTATGGCAGCGGACCAGCCTGGACCGTCCTTTATTTTGGCTATTAGCTATTACCGCCATGTCTACGGTGACCGCGATCGATCCTTTACATAGCCTGGGAGAATGGAGACAGATCAGTCTTGTTACCATCTATTGGCTGATCGTCCTGCTGGTCAGGGATGAAGGCCAGCTTAAGAAGATGATCTATTATTTTATTGCCGGATCATTACTGGTAAGTTTATACGGTATCATGCAATATATCCTGGGTATTAATATGATCGATGGCGTAATAGTACAAAATCCGTATCCCTTCACGCAAAACTGGCCCTCCTGGCTATTACAGAATCTCTCCCTCGATCACGGACGCGTCATCTCTACCCGGAGCCATCCCCTGACTTTTGCCGAATGTATCATGATGGCCTTGACTTTTGTATTTTGCCTGGGATTGTTTCATGAAAACAAACGCCAAAGGAATCTGGCCTGGATCTTTATCCTGATCAGTGGCTTATGCCTGCTGTTTACCAACAGCCGGGGGCCATGGCTGGGAGCCTTGATCGGCTTGTTCAGCCTGGTATTGTTCCGGCCATCCAAAAAAGTGATCACTACCCTGGTAGTAGTATTGATCAGCATCCCTGTCTTATTATTCGGAGTGAATACTCTGACTCAGGGGAAGCGCAATTCTGTGATCATCCGCATTGAAAAAGCTATCAACTGGCGCACTGATGCTGACAGCCGCGAACGTGTCTTGATGTGGCAGAGCGGCCGGGAAATGGTCAAAGATTATCCCTTGCTCGGTGTCGGATTGGGAAATATCCATAAAGTCTATTTAAAATATAAAAGTACTAAAGCCTGGCACCTCGGTGTAGAAAACGAACTGCACTCGAATATCGTCCAGATCGCTGTGGAAAGAGGTTTGCTCGGGCTGGCTATGTTTATCTGGGTATTGGTAGCCTTCTTTAGGGAAGGATATCGGACGCTGAAAGTGCTACCAGATAATAAACCTTTCCTGAAAGCAGTGACTGCCGGCGGGCTCATCAGCGTAGTCAGTTTCCTGGCAGCGGGGTTTACTGAAACAACGTATAATGACAGCGAAGTGATTATGATATTCTATTTCATGATGGGGATGGTTATGTGGATCAGGCAAAGGACTAAGATCAAAGATGAAACCGGATATAGCGATATAGGCGTATTCCTGGACCGGGACGGCACGATCAGCGAAGAAGTGGGATATATCAATCATCCGGACCGGCTCCACCTGCTCAAAAGAAGCAGTAAGGCCATTAAACTATTGAACAAGAACAAGATCAGGGCAGTGGTAGTTACTAACCAGGCAGGGGTAGGCCGCGGCTATTTCAAAGAAGAGATGATTGGCGTGGTACATAACAAGCTGGAAGAATTGCTGGCCAAAGATGGCGCCTACCTTGACGCTATCTATTATTGCCCTCATCATCCGAAAGATAATTGCTCCTGCCGCAAGCCAAAACCCGGCATGATGCTGCAAGCGAAGGAAAAATTCGGCCTGGACCTGGCCAAGAGCTATGTGATCGGCGATAAGTATTCAGATGTGGAATATGCGCACCAGGTAGGGGCCAAGGGCATACTGGTGCTGACTGGATATGGCAAAGGCGCTTACGAATTCGAAAAAGAGCAATGGAGCAAAGGGCCGGATTTTGTCGCCAGTGATCTCTATGAAGCAGTGGAGTGGATCGTGAAACAGGAGAAGAAATAGCGAAAGCAAAGAGGATAAAACATGCTTGGTTTGTTTATAGATGAATCTGGTGATCATAATTTAACCTTAATAGATGAAAATTATCCGGTTT
Organism: Elusimicrobia bacterium UBA6262; assembly: GCA_002441095.1. Lineage (GTDB taxonomy): Bacteria > CAYTYR01 > UBA6262 > UBA6262 > UBA6262 > UBA6262. The sequence continues at coordinate 31,121 of DJVG01000010.1, read as the reverse complement.
TTGTTTTAGCTGGAGGTGTTTTTAATCTAGAGTATCATAAAGGTGTAGTAACAAATAAATTATCTAAACTAAAGGAACAGCTGTTTGAAAAGGAAAAAGTAATATTGCACTACAAAGATTATACTAGAAATACAAACGGATTTGAGAAAGTAAAGGATAAAGAATTCAGAGAAAAGTTTTATGGTAAATTGAATGATTTATTGGGAACCTCGAAGTTTACAGTTTTAGCTTGTATAATTGATAAGAAAAAGCATGTTAGACAATATGGATTAGTAGCTATGGATCCCTATCTCCTTTCTTTGAATTGCTTGGTAGAGAGATTTGTATATATGTTGAGAAGTGAAAATGAAAAAGGAGTAATTATTGCCGAAAGTCGAGGAGCGCAGCTTGATAATCAATTAGAGTTAGCCTGGCTGGATTTAAAAATAAAAGGGACTAAGTTTGTCAGACCTATAGAAATTAAGGAAAGAATAAACGATCTGGTTATTCGTAAGAAAAAGGATAACATTGCGGGATTACAGCTTATAGATACTGTAGCTACACCAATTGGGAGGAAGTATCTTGGTTTAAAGAATCACTATTTAAAATACGATCAAATAAAGGAAAAAATAAGAAAAAGCAGCTGTGGAAAATATAAGGGTTTTGGATTGATAATACTACCTAAATAAAACGGGCAGGCCCCGCTACGCAGTGCCTACCCAAAGTACTTAGTTTATGAAGTTTATTTACTGTGATATGAATATAGCACATACACACATTGATGTCAAGCAAATATAAGGAGCTATACGCAAATACAACCAAATATATGCAGATATAAAGGAAGTAGAGGGCAGGATAAAAGGGGAATTTTCACATTAAAATGCCTAATATCAGGAAACTGTCAATATTTGCTCACTCCAGTGTCGATTTTTACCAAAGGCCTCAAGGAGCTCAATTCCTCCCCTTGGCGATAGGGATAACCCTCTGGACACCGCGTAGGTGTCCGAAAAAGGTTTATGATAAAATATGGCGAAGATAAAATTAGATTTACATGAAATGTTCAATAGAGGCGAGGAGATTGAAGCTGCTCTTAACCGGGTGATTAGCGAGGCGGTCCAGAAGAGGATACCGCTGGTGGAGATCGTCCCGGGGAAAGGCACTGGACAGCTCAAAAAACATGTCCTGAGATTCCTGGCCAAGCCGGAAATAAAATGTCTTTATTTCCGGGTAGAGAAAGACGCTGATAATTATGGCCGGATCTTTGTTCATTTCCGGCATAAAAATACCAATGCGTATCATTCATGATGAACAAAAAAACAACGGGGTTAGGTTCTGCAAAACGACCAAGTGTCAACCGCGCAGGTTGACAGCAGGTTGATAGTACAGGAGCTATTATTACATGTTATCGATTGAAATAATCTTGTTATGGGTAGCGGCATTGATTTTCGTGAGTGTTGTTTCCAGCAAGCTCTCGGCTAGATTTGCTATCCCCAGTTTGTTGTTGTTTTTAGCGATCGGTATGCTGGCCGGTTCGGAAGGAATAGGCGGGGTTATTTTTAACAATGCGCAGATTGCGAAATCTGTTGGCATTGTCGCCCTTACTTTCATTATCTTTTCCGGAGGTTTGGATACTAACTGGAAAGACACCAGGCCGGTTATTTGGCCGGGAGTTATCCTTTCAACGCTCGGGGTTTTGCTAACTGCCGTTATCACCGGGTTGTTTGCCATGTATGTTTTAAATTTTTCTTTTCTTGAAGGGATGCTGCTGGGATCAATTGTTTCCTCGACTGACGCCGCGGCTGTATTTAGTATCCTTAGGTCAAAACAGATAAGCCTAAGAAAACCCCTAAAGCCATTATTAGAGTTTGAATCAGGAAGTAACGACCCAATGGCTGTTTTCCTGACCGTAGGTTTTATCAGCCTGCTCACCATCAAGGATATGAGCATTGTCTCGTTAATTCTCAGGTTCGTGCTGGATATGGGAATGGGTATGCTCATAGGATATTTAATGGCGAGATTTAGTATCTTTCTCATTAACCGCCTGAAGCTGGAATATGAAGGACTTTATCCGGTAATCATGATCTCTCTTGTCCTATTGACATACGTGATCGCGGTTTTCCTGAAAGGCAGCGGCTTCCTGGCGGTTTATATCGCGGGTTTAATGCTGGGCCAGGCGGATTTTCCCAATAAAAGAATGATCACGAGATTCCATGACGGATTAGCCTGGCTGATGCAAATTGCCATGTTCATAACATTGGGTTTGCTTGTTTATCCTTCGCATATTGTTCCGTTAATGGGAGCCGGATTATTGCTAACGCTTCTGCTGATGGTTGTTGCCCGGCCGGTCAGTGTGCTGCTATGCCTTTTGCCATTTAAAATGAAGGCGCGTAAAAAAGCTATGGTGGCCTGGGTTGGACTCAGGGGATCTGTCCCTATTATTCTGGCGACCTTTCCTTTTATGGCTGGTATCCCCCAGGCCGACACTATTTTCAATATTGTGTTTTTTGTCGTTTTTGCTTCAGTTCTTATTCAGGGGACGTCTATACCGGTCATTTCAAAATTGTTAAAATTAGATGTTCCTTTGGCTAATAGGATAAACTATCCCCTTGAATTCGAAAAGACCAAGGCCATTGATGCGGAATTGACGGATGTGATTATTCCATATGAGTCAGAAGTGGTGGGGAAAAAGATCAGCGATTTAAGAGTGCCTGAGAAATGCCTTATTGTGCTCATTTCCCGGGAAGACAAGTTTGTTATACCATCCGGGTCTACGATCATAGAGAGCGGTGATGTTTTATTGGTGCTCGCCAATATGGAAGACTTTGCTATATTACAAAAAATAGTAGGACAGCTTAAAAAAGAACAGGGATGAGTCCTGAACGCTACACGCTATACGCCGAAATAAATTAAAGGAGCTACCGTGGAGAAGGAAAAACTGATCAAGATACTGGATAGTTTTAAGAATAAAAAGGTGATGGTGCTGGGGGATATGATCGCGGATGAATATATCTTTGGCAAGACTACCCGCGTCTCCCGCGAAGCCCCGGTTCTGATCTTAAAATATGATTCCACGGAAATAATCCTGGGTGGGGCGGCTAATTCCGTCAGTAATATTCATGCCCTGGGTGGCAAAGTATTCCCCGTAGGCGTGATCGGGGCGGATAGCACCGGCCGGCATATGCTCACGATCATGCGGGAAATGAAAATACCGACTTCACGCCTGGTCACACAAACAGACCGGCCTACGATCACCAAAACCAGGATCATGGCCGGCGGCTATCATACTGCCAGGCAGCAGGTGATCCGAATAGACAAAGAAGCAGATATGCCGATCACCCAGGAGTGCGAGGGCAGGATCATCAGGATCTTGACCGCGCATATACCGGACATGGATGCGGTATTGGTTAGTGATTATAATGCCGGGTTGCTCACGGAAAGAATGCGCGATATTTTACTCGGTTTGGTACACAAATACCATAAACCGCTGGTAGTGGATTCGCGATACCACATTATGAAATATGTAGGAGCGACTTTAGTCACTCCTAATGAAACAGAAGCAGCTCCGGCTATGGGAATGCGTCTTGACTCAGGCAAGGGGATCAAGGAAATTGGCTTGAAGCTACTGGAAAAAATACAAGGGAAGGGTGTTTTAATTACCCAGGGCCGCAGTGGTATGACCTTGTTCGAGGGGAAAAACAAGATTACGCATATTAATATTGTTGGCAGTGATGAAGCTGTAGATGTGACTGGCGCTGGGGATACGGTAGCCAGCTGCGCTACGCTGGCCCTGGCAGCCAATGCCACCCTGCAGGAAGCTGCCTATCTGGCTAATTATGCCGCCGGAGTAGTAGTCATGAAAAGAGGTACAGCAGTAGTGACGATAAATGAAATAAAGCAAAAAATGGAGAGCCTGGTTTGAAACGGGAATACTTACTGTTAATACTATGGTCAGTGTTTTTAGTTTTTACCCATATGTTCTGGCTGTCCAATGACCTAAGGCCGCCGTCCTGGGATGCGTCAGCTCATCTAAATCTCTGCCTGCAGTATCGCGATGTTTTGCATTCAGGTAATAATATTTACCGAAACATGCTTAATGTCACCGGCTATTACCCGCCAATTTATCATCTGACTACATTGCCTTTCCTGGCGATCTTTGGTTATTCACTTTCTTCTGCCTGCCTGGTAAACCTGCTCTATCTGCTGATACTGGTATGGGCTACTTATGGTATTGGGAAAAGACTTTATAATAAACTAACCGGATTACTGGCGGCATTTTTAGTGTCAGTTTATCCGTATATTGCCTTTATGACCAATTCTTTTGTCATTGACCTGGCTTTGGCCAGTATGGTCACTCTGGGGATGTACCTGTATCTGCGCAGTGATGAATTCACCAAAAGATGGCCCAGTATTTTATTTGGCCTGGTGTGCGGCGTAGGGGTGCTGGTGAAATGGACCTATGGCTTTTTCCTCATCGGGCCATTGCTCTACAGCTTGTGGCAGGCGATCCGTCAAAGAAGAGAACAGCCGGGGATGCTAAAAAACACCGGAATGAGCCTGCTCATAGGTTTTGTTGTGGCCTGGCCCTGGTATAGTTATAATCTTATCAAGTTTGTGCGTTATAGCATTCGTTTCAGCAGCATTGGAGCTAATGAAGGTGATCCCATGATCTTGTCCCTTTCCAGTTGGCTCTATTACGGCAAAAACCTGCTGTTGCAAGTGCAACCTGTATTACTGGTATTATTTGTGCTCGGGCTCCTGGTTTATCTCATCACCTGGAAGCGCCAAAATAAACTACTTTTTTGGTGGCTCGTTCTCCCATATATTATACTGACCATGATCCGGAATAAAGACGAACGCTATACGTTGCCGTTTTTGGCGGCAGTCAGCATTATTTCCTGTTTCTGGCTGGTGAATATTAAAAAGAACGTAATAAAATATGTTCTTATTTCTTTGGTTGTTGTCTTTGGCATTACCCAGTATTTTATCACTTCCTTTGGTCGGGTTGGCAATTATTACTGCCAGCCGCCGCATCCTGAGAACTGGCAGCAGAAGGCCGTCTGCGAACTTATCCTCAAAACCATACCTGCCGGCAAAACCTATACCAGTGTCAGTGTTGTAGCTAATCATAGCTTTTGGCATAGCGAAACATTACAGTTTTATGCGGGTGCTCATCAACTGCCTATCCTGTTTAAAGGCTATAGCCGGGATTTGGGGCAGTTTGCCGACTATATTATTACCAAAAGCGGAGATATTGGCCCGGCTTTTACCCTGGGGCAGATGCCTGAGGCCAGGGAGCTTATCCTGTCTAAAGCTAAGAATGATGCTACAAGTGGATTCTGTTTGCTCGGGAGTTTTGCCTTGCCTGATGACTCCTGGCTTTTTGTGTTCAGGCGTGAAGTAAATAGCCAAACATTTTTCCCGCGTAAGTTCAATGCCAATGAGCTGGAAAGTAAGCTGGTTGCCGGGATGAAAAAATATTTTAAGGAGGCTGAAGGATTAGCGGTAAAGATCAGCTCCAAGACTATGGAAGAAGCCCAGCGGGGCCGCTTTGAGCAGGTGAATATTACTGCCAGGAAAATCAAAATCAATGAGATCTGGCTGAGTGATGTAGCCATAGGGCTAAAAGGGCTGCAAATAAACCTGCCATTGTTGTGGGATGAGGGAAAATTGATCGTGTACGCCATGGATGAAGTGCATCCTGCTTTTAGTATTAAAGCCCAGGATTTATATGAACTTTTACTGAAAAAAGCTAAAGGCCTGCAGAATCCCCTGGTCAGTATTCAGCATAATGTGCTGAATGTGGAAGGAGACTGGCGGGATATTCACCTGCGCGTAAAAGCAGGGATAGTGCAAGAGCAGGATAAGATTTATGCGCAATGCTTTAAATTGAAAATTGGCTGGTTGAGAATACCACGCTGGCTCTATCAAGGGATAATAGAAAAACCTTTTATGCTGTCGCCGGTGCCGGAATGGCCGGTCAGTACAAAAATCGGGAAAATATCGTTACAAGACGATGTGATCAGGGTGCAGTAAAAATAAAAGACGTTCGTGGTTCGTCGTTCGTAGTAGAAAATGAGGTTAAGATGAAACCTGAGATAAGCGTATTTTTCCCCTGTTATAATGAAGAAGCCAATGTTAAGACTACGGTTACTAAGGCCATCACCGTATTGGCGCAGTTTACGGATATTTTTGAGGTGATCATTGTGGATGATGGCAGTACGGATAAGACCAGTGATATCGCTTCTGCCCTGGCGCAGGAAGACCAGCGGGTGCGGGTATGGACCCATGACAGCAACAGGGGATATGGGGCGGCTTTAAGGTCAGGATTTGCCGCGGCCAAATACGATATTGTTTGCTTCACTGATGCTGACGGCCAGTTTGATCTGTCTGAGATCAGCCAGTTCCTGCCTCTCATTGAAAAATATGATGCCGTACTGGGCTATCGGCTAAAGCGCCAGGATAAGTGCTACCGCAAAATTAATACATTCATCTACAAAACTGCGGTGAACCTGTTTTTCCGGCTGGGGGTCAGGGATATTGACTGTGCCTTTAAGATGTTCCGCCGGGCAGTGATGAACAGCATCACCATTGATTCAGACGGGGCAGTAGCCAGTGCTGAAATGCTGATCAAGGCTAAACGGAAAGGCTGCCGGTTTGTGGAGGTAGGAGTGCATCATTATCCGCGCCTGGCTGGCCAGCCGACTGGCGCCAAATTAGGCGTGATCTTCAAGGCCTTTGCGGAACTATTCAAGCTTTTTCAGACTCTAAAATAGTGAAAACCAGTCAGCAGTCCGCGGTTGGCGATTGGCGGTAAAAATAAAGAAAATAAGATGAATAAAAGAAGGTTCCCCGTGAAAAGTAAAATAAAGTCTTTACAGCAGCTAAAAAAGATAGTAAAATTATATAAATTACATGGAAAAAGCGTAGTTTTGGCCAATGGCTGTTTTGACTTGCTGCATGTAGGGCATATCCGTTACCTGGAAGCCAGTAAAAAAATGGGAGATGTCCTCATTGTAGCGATTAATAATGACCGCTCGGTCCGGGCGATCAAAGATCCTCGCCGGCCAATTATTAAGCAGCAGGCCAGGGCTGAAATAGTAGCCTCACTGGCTGCAGTTGATCATGTTGTGCTATTCGGTGAAAAGCAGGTTGACCGGGTATTGCTGGCGCTGCAGCCATCGATCCAGGCCAAAGGTACGGATTATACGGTTAATTCCGTGCCGGAAAGCGCCTTGGTGAAAAGTTACGGCGGGAGCGTAGCAATTGCCGGTGACCGCAAAAATCATGCTACCAAAGATTTGATCAAGACTATTATCCAAAAATACCGGAAGGGGTAAAAATGCAGAGCATTAGCGCTTTTTTCATTAAACACCGGATCTTACTCAGTTGGTTATTTGGCGCGGCTTATCTCATCTTTACTGCAGCGCCGCGCTATGTCCCGCCGACAACCGCATTATTATATCTGGTGATCGGCCTGGAGATAGCTCTCTTGGGCGAAGGCTTGCGTATCTGGGCCAACGGATATCTGCAGAAAGATGAGTCCCTGGCAGTCAATGGCCCGTTCAGCTATACCCGTAATCCCTTATACCTGGGTAGTTTCCTGATCGGCTGCGGTTTTTGCATTGCTACTTCCCGGTTGCCGCTGTTTGCGGTTTTCCTGTTATTTTACTTTGTAGTATTTTTGAATACTATCCGGCATGAAGAAGGTATCCTGGAAGGAAAGTTCGGCGGTGAATTCCAAAAATACAAGCAAAATGTGGCCATGTTTTTCCCTAAATTAACTCCCTATAATTCCAATGTGTTCAGTAAATTCAGCTGGAAGCAGGTCAAACACAATAAGGAACACCTTACTATTATCGGGGTTGTGCTCATAATGATATATGCGATCATCAGGTATTGGATCCAGTATAATGTCGGAACCCCGTACAATAAAATACTAGGATGATGAAAACAAATAAAATTAAATTAACGGTCATAGTAATAATTGCCTTGGCTAATCTCTTCTGGACGGGAGTGAAAGAAATTTCCCTGGCGGGAGAGCTGAAAATTCCTTTTGCCCGGGGTGAGAAAATAGGATATGTGGTCAAATGGGGATTTATCGTAGCCGGCCGGGCTTCCCTGAGCGTAGAACCCCAGGTATGGAACGGGCAGGATGTATTCCGCATTACTTCTGAAGCCACCAGCGCTGGGTGGATCAGTTCCATATACCCGGTGAAGGATAGGTCAGAATCAATAGTAAGCCGGGAAAATTTCAGCACCTTAAGTTTTTATAAAGATGTGAATGAGGGGAAATACCACCAGCAGGAGAGTATGATCTTTGACCAGGTGAACGGCAAAGTGATCTATCCTGATGCTACCGTTGATATACCCAAAGGGACCGTAGATGTCCTGGCCAGCCTTTATGTCGTCAGGTTTAAGAGCCTGGAACCGGGTAAGGAGTTCACGATCAATGTCTGCAATAACAAGAAAAACTATGAATTAGTGGTCAGGGTGGTCTCGCGCGAGACGGTGAATGTCCCGGCCGGAGAGTTTAAGACGATCATGGTCGAACCCCTGCTGAAGCAGGAAGGTATTTTTATGCACAAGGGCCGCTTGTTCGTGTACTTAACTGATGACCAGGAAAGAGTGCCGGTCCTGTTGCGCAGTAAGATTGCTGTCGGTTCTATTGTGGCGGCCATGGAGAAGATACAAAAGAACTGAAAAACCTGTGGAAATATACTTAAAATTATGCTATATTAATTGTTTAAGACTATAGCCGAAAAAGAGGGCAAGATGATAGTGTTGACAGGAGGAGCCGGATTCATCGGGAGCGGTTTCCTTTGGAAATTGAACCAGCTGGGCATTAAAGATATCCTGATCGTGGATAATCTCGCGGCTACCGAGAAATGGCGTAACCTGGCGGGCAAGCGTTTTATCGATTATATCCATAAAGACAAATTCCTGGCATTGGTAGAGTCGAATAAGGCGCCTAAACCAAAAAAAGTAGTGCACCTGGGGGCCTGCAGTTCAACCACACTCCAGGATGCTGAATATTTTATGAGCAATAATTATGAATATTCAAAAAAGATAGCTTTGTGGGCAATACGCCACAAAGCTGATTTTTTATATGCTTCCAGTGCGGCTACCTATGGCAGCGGCGAATATGGCTACCAGGATGATCCGGCGACCACCCTTAAATTGAAGCCGCTGAATATGTACGGTTATTCCAAACAGTTGTTTGATCTCTGGGTCTATCAGCATAAGCTGGAAAATAAAGTGACTGGGATCAAGTTTTTTAATGTATTTGGGCCGAATGAGTACCATAAGGGCGAGATGATGAGCCTGGTCTGCAAAAGATTTAAGGCAGTGAAAGAAACCGGCGTAATGAAACTTTTCAAGTCTTATCGCCAGGACGTGCCTGATGGGGAACAAAAGAGAGATTTTGTATATATTAAAGATGTGGTAGAAATGATGTATTATTTATTCACTAATCCGGCGAAAACCGGGATTTTTAATATGGGGACGGGGCAAGCGCGCAGCTGGAATGATTTGGCGCAGGCCCTCTTCAGTGCCTTGGGCATACAGGGCAAGATCGAATATATCGATATGCCAGAGATATTGCAGGAAAAATACCAGTATTTTACCCAAGCCAATATGGCTAAACTGCAAAAACTAAAAAAATACCAATGCCAGTCCCTTGAAAGCAGCGTGAAAGATTATGCGCAGTACCTGAAAAATAATTCGTATCTATAAGCCAGCCAAGTTTTTAGCACTAGGAGACTTTCATGTCCAAGTATGACTTAACGAGTATCCTGAAGATAGTTGACCGGTTCTCCAAAACAAGAATACTGGTCATCGGCGATATCATAGTCGATCATTTTGTCTGGGGCAAAGTATCACGCCTTTCACCGGAAGCCCCGGTGCCAGTGGTGGAAGTCAGCAAGGAAAGCATCATCCCCGGCGGAAGCGGCAATGTGGCCCATAATATCGCGGCCCTGAAAGGGCAGGCTCTTTTATGCGGAGTCACGGGACATGACTTGGTCGGCAGCCAGATCACGGAGCTCATCAGCGACCTGGGCGTAGATACTACCGGGATCTTTACCGATGCCGGGATACCGACGATACAAAAAACCAGGATCATTGCCAATATCCAGCAGGTGGTACGTATCGACCGGGAAGACCGGGAAAGCAAGGATAAGAAGATCGTTGCCCAGATCATTAACTACCTGAAAGAGACTATCCCTCAGGTTGACGCTATTATCATTTCTGATTACGGCAAAGGTATGATCAGTGTCCCGTTACTGAAAGAAACTATTAAATTAGCGCACCGTTACGGCAAAGTGATCACTGTGGACCCGAAAGTGGAACATTTTTTAAAATATAAGGGCGTGACTTGTATTACCCCAAACCATTTGGAAGCGGCGCAGGGGATACACTATCCTGTGCCCCGGGACCAGGCAGAAACTGAAATGCTCGGAGAAAAGATCATCAGGCAATTGCGCTGCCGGTCGCTCCTGGTCACCCAGGGAGAAAAGGGCATGACCTTATTTGAACAGGGTAAAAGATCCCTGCATATCCCAACTATGGCCAGGGAAGTATTTGATGTAACCGGGGCCGGGGATACGGTAATTTCCACCCTGACTTTAGCCTTGGCCGCAGGAGCAGATCTGAAGCAGGCGGCATACATTGCCAATCATGCGGCAGGTATTGTGGTAGCTAAAGTTGGTACTGCTACCTGTTCACCGGAAGAATTAAAGGAAAATTTGAGCCAGGATAAAGCGGGATTGAAATTATAGTAAGAGCCGTTCGTTGTTTGTCGTTCGTCGTTGGTCGTATAAGAAAGATTAAAGATTTAGATGGTTTAGGAGGGGCGGGGTGAAAATAGTAGGTGTAATACCGGCGAGATTGAAGTCGACCCGTTTGCCGGAAAAGCCATTGCAAATACTCCAGGGTAAATACCTGGTCCAGCGGGTGTATGAACAGGCGAAAAAAGCGCATCATTTAGATGATGTGATCATCGCTTGTGACCATGAAAAGATCGCTTCAGCCTGCCGTCAAACCGGCGCCAAAGTGATCTTGACCAGCCCGGATTGTTCCAGTGGGACTGACCGGGTGGCTGAGATCGCCAGGAAAATAAAAGCAGATGTTTTCCTGAATATTCAGGGAGATGAGCCCCTCATTGATCCCCGGACCATTGATCAGGTAGCGTTGCTGTTCCGGGACAGTGCGGTATTGATGGGTACAGCCGTAGTTCCCCTGAAACAAAAACAGGACATAACTGACCCAAGCGTAGTCAAAGCGGTCCTGGATAAAAAGGGCAATGTCCTTTATTTTTCCCGCTCACCGCTGCCATACCAGCGAAACCAGGTCAAAAACCTGATCTTTTACAAGCACCTGGGATTGTACGGTTTCCGCCGGGAATTCTTACTAAATTTTGCCGCTCTGCCGCAGACCATGCTGGAAAAAGCAGAGAGCCTGGAGCAATTGCGGGCCCTGGAAAACGGCTTTAAGATCCGGGCCGTAATTACTAAACATGATTCGATCGGTGTCGATACAGCGAAGGACCTGAAAAAAGTGTGTGCCATTATTCGGAGGATGAGATGACCAAGTACATTTTTGTGACCGGCGGCGTAGTTTCATCGCTGGGCAAGGGAATTACCGCATCAAGTATCGGCTGTCTCCTGAAAATGCGCGGTTTAAAAGTCACCCTGCAGAAATTCGACCCGTATATCAATGTCGATCCGGGTACCATGAACCCTTACCAGCATGGTGAAGTGTATGTTACTGACGATGGGGCTGAAACTGACCTGGACCTGGGCCATTATGAACGTTTCTTAGATGTTCACCTGACCCAAAATCATAATGTAACTACCGGCAAGATCTATAATAGCGTGATCACCAAGGAACGCCGCGGCGATTACCTGGGCGCTACCGTGCAGGTCATTCCCCATATTACCAATGAGATCAAAGAGCATATCAAAAAAGTAAAAGATAAAAATGATGTGGTCATCGTAGAGATCGGCGGCACGGTCGGTGATATTGAAAGCCTGCCGTTTTTGGAAGCTATCCGCCAGTTCCGCAAGGATATCGGGAGGAATAACGTATTATATGTCCATGTCACCCTGGTGCCGTTCATCCATGCCAGTGAAGAACTGAAAACCAAGCCAACCCAGCATAGCGTCGGTAAACTGCGGGAGATCGGTATTACGCCGGATGTGATCATTTGCCGTACGGAAAAAACTATCCCGAAAGATTGCCTGTCCAAGATCTCCCTGTTTTGCAATGTTGATGAAAAAGCCGTGATCCAGTGCAAAGATGTCTCCTGTATCTATGAAGTGCCGCTCATGTTCGAGAAGCAAGGACTGGATGATATTATCGTGGATCTGCTAAAAATTAAAACCAAGAAGCCTGACCTGACTGAATGGAAAGCTATGGTCAAAGCCGAGAAAACACCCCAGAAAGTGATCACTATTGCCCTGGCCGGCAAATATACTACCTTGAAGGACGCTTACAAGAGCATCCGGGAATCTTTGAATCACGGCGGCCTGGCTAATAATGTGCAGGTAAAAATAAAATCAGTAGATGTGGAAAAGGCGGAGACAGATATCGGTAAATTTTTGCATGATGTGGACGGATTGCTCGTGCCGGGCGGTTTTGGCGGCAGAGGCATAGAAGGCAAAGTAAAAGCTATCCAATACGCCCGGGAACATAAAATGCCGTTTTTCGGCATCTGCCTGGGTATGCAGACTGCGGTCATTGAGTTTGCCCGTAACGCCTGCAATATGCCGGACGCAAACTCAACCGAATTTAATCCCAAGACCAAACAACCGGTGATCAGCTTGCTGGAAGAACAGCGCAAAGTGATCAGAGTGAAAATGGGCGGGACCATGAGATTGGGCGCCTACCCATGTCACTTGAAGAAAGAGACCAAAGCCCATGCTGCCTACTGCAAGGATGACATTGAGGAAAGACACCGCCATCGTTATGAGTTCAATAACCAGTATAAAAAGAAACTGGAAGATTGCGGTATGACCTTCAGCGGGGAAAACGAATCGCACAATCTGGTGGAAGTAGTGGAGATTCCCGGGCATCCGTGGTTTGTCGGGGTACAATACCATCCTGAATTTAAATCCCGTCCGACCCATCCGCATCCGTTGTTCAGGGAATTTATCAAACATGCCGCAGCTTATAAGGAGACAAAGGTTTGAAACGTGAACCGGGAAGAAAAACTATAGTCAATATCGGCCGGATCAAAATAGGACAGGGATGTCCTTTGGTATTGATCGCCGGCCCTTGCGTGATCGAATCGGAAAAGCAGGTCCTTGATTCAGCCGCTTATCTGCAGGAAATGACAATAGCCCTGGATCTGCCATTTATTTTTAAATCGTCCTATGACAAGGCTAACCGCACCTCCTTGCAGGCCTATCGCGGTCCGGGATTCAGGAAAGGATTGGCTATCCTGAAAAAAGTTAAGGATAAATATAATATCCCGATCCTGGTAGATGTTCACCAGGTAGAAGAAATAAAAGATGCCGCCGCGGTGGCAGATGTACTGCAGATACCGGCTTTTTTATGCCGGCAGACTGACCTGGTCCTGGCGGCAGCGCAGACCGGACAGGTGATCAATATTAAGAAAGGACAATTCCTGGCTCCCTGGGATGTAGAGAACATTATCAGAAAAGTGGAATCAACCGGCAACCGGAAAATTATCCTGACCGAACGCGGCACCAGCTTTGGGTATAACAACCTGGTCACAGATATGCGTTCTTTGGTGATCATGAAAAAAACCGGATATCCGGTGATCTTTGATGCGACTCACAGCGTCCAATTGCCGGGCGGGAAAGGCGATCGTTCCAGCGGGCAAAGCGAGTATATCCCAGCCCTGGCCCGCGCTGCGACTGCCGTCGGCATTGACGGGTTGTTCCTGGAAGTGCATCGTCAGCCGGCCAAAGCCCTTTCTGACAGCGCGAATATGCTGCCCTTACAGTCATTAAAAAAACTGTTACAAGAAGTTATAGCCATAGATAAATTGGTTAGACGAAAGACCGTTCGTGGTTAGTGGTTCGTCGTTAGTCGAATAAATATAAAAATACCTAAACTCAAAACTCAAAAATTAAAACTGTGTTTAACTGAAGGTGAATAGAAATGATCTTGAAACAGGCCAAACAAGTATTGGAAATAGAATATAAGGCGATCAAAGATTTGATCCCTAAGCTGGACCATGATTTTGAGCAGGCAGTGGAGATCATCAGTGCTTGCCGGGGCCGGGTGGTAGTTACCGGTATCGGCAAAAGCGGGCTGGTCGGGCGCAAGATATCCGCTACCCTGGCCTCAACCGGCACACCTTCATTTTATTTGCATCCGACTGAAGGAGCGCACGGGGATATGGGTATGGTCATGAAAGGCGATGTTATCCTGGCTATATCATATAGCGGTGAAAATGAAGAATTGCTGAAATTATTGCCAGCCATTAAAGGCATGGGCTTGCCATTGATCTCTATGACCGGGATGGCTCATTCCAACATGGCCAAGTCCAGCGACGTCGTACTAAATACCAAAATCAATAAAGAAGCTTGTCCCTATAATTTGGCGCCGACCGCCTCTACTACAGCTACTATGGCTTTAGGTGATGCCTTGGCGATCACACTGCTTCTTAAGAAGGGATTCCAAAAAAAGGATTTTGCCGCTTTACATCCAGGCGGTATGCTGGGACGGAAATTACTACTGCGGGTCGGGGATATTATGCGTGCCGGAAAGAACAATCCAGTGGTCAGCCGGAATAAGACGGTCAAGGAAGCGTTACTGGTAATGACTGCTTCAAGGCTGGGAGCGGTCAATGTTGTTAACCCCCAGGGTAAATTAGTGGGCTTTTTCACGGACGGAGATTTGCGCCGCCATTTACAAAAAGGCGAAGATATTTTATTTGAACCGATCAGTACGGTAATGACCAGGAAACCTTTTACGATCACGGCTGACCGCCTGGCGACAGAAGCAGCCAGGATCATGCAGGAACGGAATTTTGATAATATTCCGGTAGTGGATGGCAAGAACCGGCCGGTTGGGATTATTGACGAAAGAGACCTGTTAGCTAAAGGCTTAGGCTAAAAGCAGTTTCAAGTTCCAGGTTTCGGGTTGCGAGTTTAAAACAGAATAAATAATAAAAATATTAACCTTAACTCGTAACGCGCAACTGGAAACTCGAAACTTTTTGAGGAGTCTAAATGCGGAAATCACTGGAAGACAAGATAAAAAAGATAAAAATGGTGGCGATGGATGTCGATGGGGTGCTGACTGCCGGCGAAATCATCTTTATTAATAATACTGATGAGATCAAGATCTGGAACGTGAAGGACCGTATGGGTTTTGCCCTGGCGCACCGGACAGATAACCTGAAACTTTGCTGGATCACCGGCCGGGAATCAAAAGAAGTGGCCCGCTGCGCCGCAGAATGCCATATTGATGCTATTTACCAGAAAGCGACTAAAAAAATACAAGCTTATACTGACCTAAAAGAAAAATATAAACTGCAGGATGATGAAATCGCGTTCCTGGGAGATGACCTTATAGATATTCCGCTCTTGCGTTATGCAGGATTAGCGATATGTCCGGCTGATTCTCCCCGGGAAGTAAAAAAAGAAGCCGATCTGGTAACCAAAGCCCAAGGCGGCAAAGGCGTATTCCGGGAAGTGATCGAATTGATCATCAAGACCCAGGACAATTGGGATAAAGTATGCGCCAGGTATTATGAAGAAGGAGAGTAAAAATAGCGGATAGCGTATAGCGGATAGGAAACCGATAAAAAATGAGCAGAAAAGTAATATGTTTGGCAGCGATATCTCTTCTTATAGTAGTGGGCTGCAAGGGCAAAAGCAATACAGTGGGCAATGATTTGCCATTGGGTAATGCGGAGCAGTTTTTGGAAAAGTTTTCAATGGTGGAAACGCAGGCCGGTAAAAAGCAATGGGAGCTGGAAGCGGCCCGGGCACTGCTGCAGGAATCAGAGAAACAAACCAAGCTGGAAAAGATCAAATTAAAATTTTACAAGGAAGAAGTACTCGCCTCAGTATTGATCGCAGAAAAAGGAGATATTAATACTGAAACCGGGGATATGATTGCCACCGGCAATGTAGTATTCACCAGCGAGTCAGAAAAAGTAAAAGTGGAAACTGACCAGCTGAACTGGGATAATAAGCGCAAGAAGATCGTGACCGATTCCTTTGTCAAGGAAACCAGGCCTGGCGGTATTGTTACCGGATATGGCTTGGAAGCTGAGCCGGACCTGTCCCGGTCGATCATTAAGCGGGAAGTAAAAGCGCAGGTTATTCCAAAAAAATGAAAAAGGCATAAAGTTAAAAGAAAGCGGGAAGTTTTATGTTAGGCACAAAGGCACAGAGTAAAAAATTGGGAATATTCAAGATAGTGATAATAATTTTAATTAGTCCAGCCGGTTTATTAGCAGCGGATAAGCCGATTGATGTGTCCAGTCAGCAAATGGAGACGCTGGAAAAAGGCAAGGTAGCTTTATTCAGCGGTCAGGTCAAAGTATCCCAGGAACAAGGTGTATTATATGCCGATAAAGTCTGGCATTACCTGGCCGAGGACCGGCTGGAGGCAGAAGGAAATGTCCATTACCAGGAAAAAAAAGGAAAAGAGAGCACTGATATCTATGGCGGCAAGATGGTCTTTAATCGTAAAACCGGGTATGGGACAGTCACTAAATCACCGAAAATCGTACGGCAGGATACGGTTAATCCCAAAAATGATACCACTATCACCGGTGACCTGGTGGAGATATTCAATAACGAAAAACGGGCCAGGGTCACGGGCAATGTAAACATTGTCCAGCCGGAAGCAAAATCTAAAAGCGATGTAGCTGATTATTTCTCACAGGAGAAAAAACTGGTGCTGACCGGGAATCCCTGGGTTTGGCAGAAGAACCAGGATAACATCAGCGAATATACCGGTAAAGTCATCACCGTATATACGGAAACTGAGAGAGTGATCATTGAAGAGAATGTCCAGGCCAAGATCACCTCAATTAAAAACGAAAAGGCTAGTAAATAATGAGTAAATTATATACCCAAGAGCTGGTCAAATATTATGCCAAAAGACCGGTAGTCAATAAGGTCAGCGTGAATGTTAATGAAGGTGAAATAGTGGGACTGCTGGGTCCAAATGGGGCTGGCAAGACTACTACGTTCTATATGGCCGTGGGCTTGATCTCGCCCAATAGCGGCCAGATCAAATTAGATGAATATGATATTACCAGCCTGCCTATGTACAGGAGGGCCCGCATGGGTATCGGGTATTTGTCACAGGAACCATCTATTTTCCGCCATTTGACTGTCGAAGAAAATCTGCTGGCAATATTAGAAACGCTGCCCTTGAGTAAAAAAGAACGCCTGGATAAGATGCGGTCCTTGCTGGAAGAATTTGATATTACAGATCTGGCCAAAGCTAAAACTTACTTATTGAGCGGCGGCGAAAAACGGCGGGTGGAGATAAGCCGGGCGTTAGTGACTAATCCCAAGTTTATCCTGTTGGATGAGCCGTTTCTGGGCATTGACCCGATCGCTGTCATTGATATCCAGCAGATCATTTCGAAGCTGCGTAAAAAAGGACTGGGCGTCCTGATCACTGACCATAATGTACGGGAAACGCTCAAGATCATAGACCGGGCGTATATTATGTATGAAGGGAAGATCCTGCTCCAGGGTACAGCCAAAGAGCTGGTGAATAATGAAAAAGCCCGCCAGATCTATCTCGGCGAAGAATTCACGTTATAGTATTTATTCGAGGTATTCGCTATCATTCGCGAAATTCGAAAATCCAGAAAGGAGTAATGTAGATGCAAGTGAACGTTACGGTACGGCACGCAAAGCTAACCCCGCAATTGAAACAGTATGCAGTAGAGAAAGTCAGTAAGGTACAAAAATATTTTACTAATGTGATCTCTGCGCATGTAATCCTGACCGTAGAGAAGTATTATTCGATAGCCGAAGCGACGGTTAATGCCGGAGGGACCAGGATCAATGCCAAGGAGGAGTCGCAGGATCTATATGCGGCTATTGACCTGATGGTAGACAGCCTGGACCGGCAGATGAAGAAGTTCAAGGAAAAAGTCAAGACCAATAAACATCATGACCATCGTACCAGTGCTAATTTGCTCACTACCGCCGCGAAAATAATTTCGCGCAATGGTTCAGAGCGGACCGGTAACGATTTGGCCAAGAATATGATTAAAAAGGAATTTGATACCACGCCCATAAATGCCAAAGAAGCCATTAAGAGAATGGAACTGACGGATAATGATTTCTGGGCTTTCGTGAACACCGAAACCAATAAAGTAAACATTGTCTATAAACGGCGCGACGGGACCTTCGGCTTATTGGAGCCGGTCCTGTAACTATTATCTATATTTGAAGACAACAGGAGGAAATGATGAAATTAATGGATTTCATCGTCAAAGATGCAATAGTCGTAAACCTACAGGGTACGGAGAAGAAAGATGTACTGGAAGAAATGGTAGAGGCCCTGGTAAAGAGTAAAAAGATCAGCAGTCAGGAAAAAGTGGTCAAGATCCTGCTGGACCGGGAAGAACTGGGATCAACCGGGATCGGCCAGGGGATAGCCATTCCCCATGGCAAAACCAATGAAGTGGATAATGTAGTGATCGCTTTTGGTTCATCTAAACAGGGGATAGAATTTGAAAGCCTGGACGGGGAACTTGTCTACCTGGTATTTTTACTGCTGGCTCCGGTAGAGTCAACCGGGATCCATCTTAAGGCCTTGGCCAAGATCTCGCGTATCTTGAAGGATAAGCATTTCCGCCAATCTTTGCGTGACGCCAAAGATGTTGCTGAAGTGACCAAGATCATCAAGGAAGAAGACGAATACTAGAAACGGCGTATAGCGTAGAGCGTTAAGCGTTTAGAAGATGCTGGTATTTCTATCCGCTATACGCTACCCGCTACACGCTATATGAGGTACCCATGTCTGGAGTAATGGTAAAGGAATTTTTAAAAGAGAAACAGTCAAAAATGCTGCTGGAACTACTGGCTGGAGAAGCAGGATTGGAAAAGAAAATTACGGTTTTTGACGTTAACCGGCCTGGGTTGGCTTTATCCGGATACTTTGAGTATTTCGCTTTTGAACGGATCCAGGTATTGGGTATGACTGAATTATCATACCTGGCTGAATTAGACCAGAAGCGCCGCCAGGAAATATTGGAGCGGTTATTTTCTTATGACCTGGTTTGCTTCGTGATCACCCGTAGCCTGGAACCGCCTCAGGAATTGATCAAGCTGGCAAATGAGCGAGCGGTCACCATTCTACGCACACCTTTAAATACCATTACTTTTATCAACGAAGTGACTGCCTACTTGGAGGAGAAATTTGCCCCTTCCACCAGTGTGCACGGTGTCCTGATCGATGTCTATGGCGTCGGCTCACTGATACTGGGCGAGAGTGGGATCGGTAAAAGTGAATGTGCCCTGGAATTGGTCAAACGGGGGCACCGCCTGGTAGCCGATGATGTAGTGGATATAAGAAAGAAATCCTCCACCTTACTGGTTGGTAAAGGCATGGAATTTATAAAGTATCATATGGAAATACGCGGACTAGGGATCATTGATATAAGGAATTTGTTCGGCGCAGGCGCTATCCGCGATGATACTGAAATAGACCTGGTTATTCAAATGGAAGAATGGGATTCTAAGCGGGAATATGACCGGCTGGGATTGGATGAAGTTACGTATGAAATACTGGGTGTGGAAGTGCCTAAACTGCTCATCCCGATACGGCCTGGCCGTAATATTGCGGCGATAGTGGAAGTAGCGGCAATGAACTGGCGACTGAAGCAAACCGGTTATTCCACCGCCCATGAGTTCGATAAAAAGCTGAAGGAAAAGACGCAAAAGGAGCAGTGATCATGTCTCCAGGCAGTATTAGCCGTCTTATTATCATAACCGGCATGAGCGGGGCAGGCAAAAGCTCAGCGATCAATGTTTTTGAAGACCTGGGATTTTTTTGCGTTGATAATTTGCCGATCATCCTGTTGCCGAAGTTTGCCGAGGTTGTGGCCCAGTCAGGCGGCCGGATCAATAAGGTAGCTCTGGGTATAGATGTCCGGGAAGGTGGGTTCCTGGGTGGTCTGTTTAATACGCTGAAGGAGTTATCTGACCTGCAGATAAAATACGAAGTGCTGTTTCTAGACGCCTCCACTGAAGTCCTACTGCACCGCTTTAGTGAGACACGTCGTCGTCATCCGCTGGATATTGAAGGCGAAGAAAGCAGTATCATGGAGGGGATCAATAAGGAAAGGGCCTTACTGACCGAGATCAAAGCTAAAGCCGATAAGATCATAGATACCACCAGTTTAAGCGCCAAAGAATTACGGGATGCTATTAATGAATCTTTCTTTTTAGTGTCTGATAATTCCAGGACGATCCGGATCAGTCTGGTTTCATTTGGCTATAAATATGGCATGCCGCTGGACGCAGACCTGGTAGCGGATGTGCGGTTCCTGCCTAATCCTCATTATATCGATGAATTAAAGCCTTATACCGGCAATGATTCTAAAGTGAAGGATTTTGTCCTGAACAATCCGGTGACCCATAAATTCTTGAGAAAATATTTTAATTTACTGAAATTTTTAATCCCTAATTATATTAAAGAGGGCAAAACCTACCTTACTATCGCTATCGGCTGCACCGGTGGGAAACACCGGTCTGTGGTCGTGACTAACGAGTTGGATAAATACCTGACCGCAAGGCATTATGATGTGAAGGTAAGGCACCGGGATATAAACAAATGAAAGTAGCTGTAAAGCTGTAAAGCTGTAAAGCTTGAAGAAAGAGGCAGTTATGATAGGAGCAATAATTATCACTCACGGGGACCTGGGCCGGGAACTAGTGACGGTAGCTAAAAGCATTGTCGGCCAACAACCTGAAATTGAGACTATTACCTTGCAACCCGGGGAAAGCCCCGGCGAATTAAAGACCAAGATTGAAGAAGTATTGCTAAAACTAAATCAGGATGAAGGGGTAATTATTTTTACCGATATGTTTGGCGGGACACCTACTAATACCAGCTTGCCTCTGACTTTAAACCAGAAAATAGAGCTGTTGACAGGCGTGAATTTGCCCATGATCCTGGAATTTTTTTCCTCACGTGAAGTTCTGCCGCTGCCGGACCTGGTACAAAAGATCAAGCAGACTGGACAGAAAACTATTATCAATGCCAAAGAAATGTTCTTGCAAAAGCTGAAAAGGAGCACGTAATGGGCATAGTATTAGTCAGGATCGATGACCGCTTAATACATGGCCAGGTAGTGGCTGGATGGGTTAAGGCCATTAAAGCAAATCATATCATGGTAGTGAATGATAAGGTTGCCCGGGACCAGATGCAGCGGGTACTTTTATCCATGGCTGTTCCCAGTCACTTAAAGTTATCAATCCTGAGTATTGAAGAAGCAGCCGTATTGCTAAAACAAGGAGTAACGGAAGAGGATCGGGTGATCATTTTGTTTAACTCGCCGGAAGATGCGCTTTCCCTGATCGAGAAAGATGTCCCGATCAAGAGCATAAATGTGGGTGGTATCCATTATTGTGAGGGCAAGAAGCAAATATTGAAAGCCGTATGCGTGGATATGGAGGATATTGAAGCGCTGTACCAACTGGAACGCAAAGGTATCGAACTTGAGGGACGGATCGTTCCGACGGATGAACGTATTAATATCATGGAATCGGTCAGGAAAATTACCATGGGAGACAACTCTGTGAATCTGAAGGAGCAACCGGGTGAAAACAGTTAACCTTATTTTCGGTGTGCATAACCACCAGCCAGCAGGAAACTTTGACCATATTTTTGAAGAAGCCTATCAGAAAGCGTATTTACCCTTTCTGACCGTATTATCGCGCCATCCAAAAATCAAGATGAGTTTTCATTATACCGGCGCGCTGTTTCAATTCATTCAGCAAAAGCACCCGGAATTTATCGATCAGATCCGCCACATGGTGGCGCAAAAACAAATTGAGATCATGACTGGCGGATTTTATGAGCCGATCCTGGCCATCTTGCCGGATGAAGATAAAAAAGCCCAAATCGAAAAATTGACCGCGTTTATCCGCTCTGCCACAGGATACCAGGCTCGCGGCATGTGGCTGGCTGAGCGCATTTGGGAACCACACCTGGTCAAATCTTTGCAGGAAGCCAAGGTTGAATATGTTGTCGTGGATGATTATCATTTCAAGTCTGCCGGTTTAAGTGAAGAAGACTTATTTGGTTATTATATTACCGAGGAACAGGGAAAATCCCTGGCGATGTTCTCGATCAGCCAGAAATTACGCTACCTTATTCCTTTCGCCGTGCCGGAAAAAACGATCGAGTATTGCGCGCAGGTCGCCAGCGAAGAAGGTGAACGGCTCCTGGTCATTGCGGATGACGGGGAGAAATTTGGGGTCTGGCCGCAAACATACCAATCGGTTTATGAGGAAAAATGGCTGGAACGGTTTTTCGTGAAACTGGAGGAGAATGCTTCCTGGCTCAAGACCACAACGTTCACCGAATACCTGGATACCTATAAGCCGAAGGGAAGGGCCTATGTTCCCTGCGCCAGCTACAGTGAAATGATGGAATGGTCCCTGCCAGCCCATGCCCAGGAGACCTATGAACAAGTTGTCGATCGGATCAAGCAAAATCAGGATCAACACGCATATTTACAGTTTATCAAAGGTGGATTTTGGCGGAACTTCCTGGTCAAATACCCGGAATCCAATGCTATGCACAAGAAAATGCTGGAAGTAAGCGGCAGGGTTAATGCGGCCTTAAAAACGGGGATAGATGATCCTAAGCTTTGGCAGGCCCAGGATGAACTGCTGGCCGCTCAGGCTAATGATGGCTATTGGCATGGAGTATTCGGCGGCTTGTATATGAGCCATTTGCGGCGTTCAGTTTATGAGAACCTGATCAAGGCAGAAAATAACCTCGATGAAGTGATTGTCCCGCGCGATGAGCTTACCTGCCAGGTGCTTGATTATAACAATGATGACAGCGCGGAAATAATTGCTACGGGTAAAACCCTGAAGTTATATGTGGCGCCGGAAGTCGGCGGCAAGATCCTGGAACTTGATTACCGGCCAAAGAACTTTAATTGTTTAAATATCTTAAGCCGCCATCAGGAGGCTTATCACCAAAAGATCAAGGATTTTGTCAGTAAGCACAGCCAGGAACAAGATAGTAATGAAGCCAAGACTATTCATGAGCAATTCCGGGTAAAGGAAAAAAACCTGGACCAGTACCTGAAATATGACTGGTATGAGCGTGGTTTTGCCATTGAACATTTCCTGAGCGATTGGGGTGACCTGGCTGCTTTCCATAACTGTAATTTTGGGGAACAGGGAGACTTTGTAAACCAGGCTTATGATTATCAAACCAGGACAGATGAACAGGGGCTGCAGATACACCTGGCTCGTGAAGGCCATGTCTGGCTCGATAAGCTTTTTGCGGCATTGAAAGTAGAGAAAAAAATAACCTTGTTAAAAAACCAGCCTCTTATTGAAATAGAATACACATTGACGAATCTGGAAAATACTAAGCTGGAACTGCGTTTTGGCAGTGAATATTGTTTTGCCGGTACCACCGGCCATGATGATGGATGTTATTATTATAGTTTGGGAACACAGGATAAGATAGATAATAAATATATGGACAGCATAGAAGAAAATATAGAGTCCCGGGGAATCGGTATCAAAGATTATTTTACGCGGATAGATGCCTGCTGGCAGTTTTCGGAACCTGCTACTATCTGGCGTTTCCCTCTGGAAACTGTATCCCAGTCAGAGTCTGGTTTTGAGCGCAGCTACCAGGGATCGGTGATCATGCCGTTCTGGCAAGTAGTCTTGAAACCAAAAAGCCAGTGGCAAACGACTATAAAATTTACTTTGCTAGACCTGACTGATTGAGGCAAAATATGCTTTTAACTACAATTTGGATCAGCTTGGTAGCTAGTATTATCAGCCTGGATGTCACTGCCTGTTGGCAGGTCATGATCTCCCGTCCGATAATCATCGGTCCCTTGATCGGCTGGATGTGCGGTGATTTCATGCAGGGCATGATCATGGGCAGTATTTTAGAACTGATCTGGATAAATACACTGCCGTTGGGCGCCAGCATTCCTCTCGACGCAGCAGCTACGACCGTGGTCGCCACTGCCAGTTCAATTTTCCTGGAACAGTGGTGGCACGGCGGTGAAAGTACGTGCATGGTGCTGGGAATCTGCTATGCCTTACCCCTGGGGACAATTATCAAGAAACTGGATATTTTTGTACGGCGCTTCAGTAACCAGTTGGTTTATTACGCTGACAAATATGCTAAACAGGATAATTTGTTCATGATCCAGGCTATGGTTGTTATGGCGATCATGTTGATCATTGTTAAATATTTTCTCTTTTATTTCATTTCCATATATTTAGGGTTGTATATTTTTCGGGCAGTAGTACCGCGGTTGCCTGATTATGTACTGGCTGGATTGGGACAGGCCAAGATACTGCTGATCGCCCTTGGTTTGGCCATGGTCTGGGATACCTTTAGATTCAGGAAAGTAGGAAAAGAAGCCTAATGGAAAAAGTACAAAACCACGCAATTACCAAGCTGGACCTGATCAAGATAATGCACCGGTCATTCTATATCCAGGCGGTATGGAATTTTGAACGGCTGCAGAATCTTGGCTTTCTTTTTACGGTTGTTCCGATGATAAACCGGCTTTACAAAAAAGGTCCGGCCAGGATCGAAGCGCTGCACCGGAATCTGGAGTTCTTTAATACTCATCCCTATATGGCTTCTTTTGTGGTCGGGGTGACTACTTCCTTGGAAGAGAAGATGGTTAATCAGCCAGGGACGGTCAAACCTGAAGATATACGCTCCATCAAGGCTATCATGAGCGGACCACTGGCCGCTATCGGTGATGCTTTCTTCTGGGCTTCCCTGCGGCCTTTTAGCGCTCTCATCGGTATCTTGATGATCCTGACGCTGGAAGGCAACGGGAAACTGATCGGCCCGGTATTTTTCCTGCTTTTTTTCAACTTCTTTGGATTATATATCAGGTTTGGCGGTATAGCTAAAGGCTATATCCTGGGTACCGGGGTGGTTGAGATCCTGAAGAAGTTTGATACCCAAGACCTGATCACGGTGATCAATCTGCTGGGCATGATCGGCCTGGGAGTGCTCATTATGCTGTACGCGGTTAATTTAAATATGTGGCAAAACATTGTCTTTTTCGGTACCTTGCTCATGATGTATGGCTTGATCCGTAAAAAAATCAATACCAATATCCTGATCTACGGGGTTTTGGCCTTGGGTGTATTGCTTTATTACTTAAAAGTAATTTTATAGAAAGCGGCTAATTAATGATCGAAAAAAAACTGGAAATGAAAAATAGGTTAGGCTTGCATGCCCGGCCCGCTGCCTTGTTTGTACAATTGACTAATCAGTATAAACAGGTGAAGGTCAAGGTCCGGGTATTGCGCGATAATGAGGAAAGCGAAGAAGTCGATGGCAAAAGTATTATGGGGCTGATGATGCTGGCAGCTGAAGCCGGTTCTATATTATTAATTAAAATTTCAGGTGAAAAAGATAAGGAAGAGGAATTGCTGGTTAAGATCGAAGAATTGATCGAAAATAAATTCGGAGAAGATTGATGGAAAAAATCATGCACCGCGGCATCGCTGCTTCGCCAGGAATAGTCATTGGCCAGGCCCTGATCCTGAGCCAGGAAGATTTCTGCATTAAGAAACGCAAAATACAAGACGATGAAGTAGAACATGAAGTAGCCCGGTTCCAGGAGGCGCTCAACAGCACGAAAATGGAGCTGATCGCGATCCGGGATAAGGTGAATAGCCGCCTGGGATCCAAGCATGCGTCGATCTTTGAAGCCTACCTGCTGGTGCTGGATGATCCGATGCTGGTTAAGGAAACCATCGATAAAGTCCGTAAAGAAAAAATGAATGTGGAATTCATCTTTTCCCAGACCATTTCTAAATTTGTACATGTCTTTACCACGATGGGAGATGAATACCTGCGTGAGCGCGGCCAGGATATCCAGGATTTAGGAAAAAGGGTATTGCACAACCTGCTGGGGGAAAAGAAACAGAACCTGGCACTGCTGAAAAGCGAGGTGATTGTGGTAGCTAATGACCTGACACCCTCTGATACCGTGCAAATGAGGGAGGAAAAAATACTCGGTTTTATTACTAATATGGGCGGAAAAACTTCGCATACAGCGATCATGGCCCAGTCTCTCGGTATTCCGGCTATTGTCGGTTTGAAAGATATTACTAATAAAATACAGAACAATGACGAGATCATCCTGGACGGATACGAAGGCATTGTGATCATAAACCCGACCAAGAGCGTACTGGAAGAGTATGAAAAAAGAAATAAGAAATATACTGAGATCAAAAAACAGCTTAATAAATTAAAAGATCTTCCGGCGGTGACCAAGGATGGCCGGGAAGTGCGCTTAGTCGCTAATATTGAGATACCGGATGAAGTGGATTTAGTCTTGGAATATGGAGCCAAGGGAATTGGCTTGTTCCGTACTGAATTCATATTCCTGAACCGGACTGATCTTCCCAGCGAAGAAGAACAGACACGCATCTACCGGAATATAGCTAAAAAAATAGCACCATACAGTATTGTCCTGCGAACCTTGGACCTGGGAGGCGATAAACTGACTGACCAGCTGGGCACGACCATAGAAACTAATCCTTTCCTGGGATTGCGGGGTATCAGGCTGTGTTTAAAATACCCAGACCTTTTCCGGGCCCAGTTACGGGCCATACTGCAGGCCTCTACCAGCGGTAAACTTAAAATTATGTATCCCATGATCTCTACTGTTGAGGAAGTGAGGAAAGCGAACCATATCCTGGAACAGGTGAAAGAAGAATTAAAAAAGGAACATATTGATTTTGATGCTGATATTGAAGTTGGAGCCATGATCGAAACCCCCTCCGCGGCTTTAACTGCGGATGTAATAGCGCGGGAAGTTGATTTCCTTAGTATTGGGACCAATGATCTTATCCAGTATACGATCGCAGTTGACCGCGGTAATGAAAAGGTAGCTTACTTGTATGAACCATTGCATCCGGCGATCCTGCGGCAGATCAAATATGTCATTGAAGCAGGGCACCGTGAAGGCAAGCAGGTAGGTATGTGCGGGGAAATGGCCGGTGAGCCTGAATTGACCCAGATCCTGCTGGGTATGGGCCTGGATGAATTCAGCATGGGCAGTGCCGCTGTGCCAAAAATAAAAAAGATCATCCGGGAATCTACCATGAATCAGGCCAAGGAGCTCGTTAATAAAATACTGGAAATGCCGACCGTAGAGGCAATTAAGAAGTTCATTAAACAAAATCATACAGATGAAGAAGAGTAAGATTACACTCCTGCCTAACGGCAGGCAGGGATTCTTAACTAAGATTACACCGATTACAAGCTTTAAAAGCACTAATCTGTGCCGCGCCCGCCAGCGCTTTAGTGGCGGGTAATCATCTTTTTAAATCTTTGTCCGCCTCAGGCGGATGTGTAATCTCAAAAAAAAGTGAGGAATTAATGGTACTGAATATAGATGACTTGAAATTGATCAATAAAATAGATCAGCATGGTATGCTGGCTGAGCTGGAGCGGTTTCCCGGGCAATTGCGGGAAGCCCGCCAGCTGGGATCAGGCTTGAAACTGCCAGCCGATTACAAAAAAATAAATAAGATCCTTATTTGCGGTATGGGCGGTTCAGCTATAGTCGGGGATTTACTCCTAGGATACCTGAAGCTGGAGAGCGATCTGCCAGTGCTCGTCAACCGCGATTCACGGTTGCCTGCTTTTGTGGACAATCGTACCCTGGTATTTTTAGTCACCTATTCCGGTAATACCCGGGAAACCTTGTATAATTATCGTGATGCCAGGGCAAAAAAGGCTAAAATAATTGCCGTAACCTCTGGCGGGAAGATGCTAAATGAGGCGGAAAGAAAGAAGATCCCTTATGTAAAAGTGAGAGCTGACGGTTTGCCACGGGCCAGCATTGGCTTGCTATTTTTCCCGGTATTGAATGTGCTGCAGAGACTAGGAATAATTCCGGACAAGCAAAGGGATATCCAGGAAACCCTGCAGGTGATCACCAGGTTGAGCCGGCAATGGGGCAGGTATTCCCGGGTTAAACAGAACCGGGCAAAATCACTGGCGCTTAGCCTTTTTGGCAAGATACCCGTACTATATGGCGCTACCAGTATGATGGACGGTATCTGCCGGCGCTGGAAAGGGATGTTCAATGAGAACACGAAACTTTTTTCTTCATATAATACTTTCCCAGAAATTACCCATAATGAAATTGAGTGCTGGCAGAGCCTGACACCCCTGCATAAATCATTCAAAGTAATAATTTTGCAAGATACGCTTCCCTATCCGGAAGATAAAAAGCGTTTAGCTTTAAGTGTCCGCTTGATTGAGAAATATATCGGTAAGACTGAAACCGCTGTACCTGTTGGGACATCCGTACTGGCCAGGGTATTCAGTATGATCTATTTGGGCGATCTGGTAAGCATTTACCTGGCCTTGCTCTACGCCACAGATCCTTCCCTCATGCCGAACATCGATTATATAAAAAAGCATCTTTAAAGAGGTTTTGCAAATATAATGAAAATTGACCATATCAGGAACTTTTCTATTATTGCCCATATTGACCATGGCAAAAGCACGCNNACCTGATCGACACTCCCGGCCATGTTGATTTTACGTATGAAGTTTCACGCAGCCTGGCCGCCTGTGAAGGAACAATTTTAGTAGTTGATGCGTCTCAAGGAGTAGAAGCCCAGACCTTAGCCAATGTCATGCTGGCTAAACAGAATAACCTGACTATTATTCCGGTGATCAATAAAATAGACCTGCCTAATGCTGATCCGGAAAAGGTTAAGAACCAGATCCAAGATATTTTAAAAGTGGATACCTCTGATATTATCCTGGCTAGCGCTAAAAACCGTATTGGTACCAAGGAAATATTGGAGGCGATAGTTGCTAAAATACCGCCGCCGCAAGGCAGCCGGGAGAATACTTTAAGCGCTTTGATCTTTGATTCTAATTATGATCCTTACCGCGGTGCCATTATCTATGTACGGGTAGTGGACGGTGTGATCAGTAAAGAAAAAAAGATCATGATGTTTTCCAATAAAGCTGAATACGAAGTGGATGAAGTAGGCTTTTTCCGGCCGGAAATGGAGCAGGCTGAGGCTTTGGCAGCCGGGGAGGTAGGCTATATTATCGCCGGCATCAAGAACTTGCAGGATGTCAAGATCGGCGATACTGTGACCCTGGCGGACCGGCCGACAGAAACCCCGTTCCATGGTTTTAAAGAATTAAAACCCATGGTTTATGCCGGATTTTTCCCGGTCAATCCCGGTGATTATGAACCTTTGCTTACGGCCCTGGAAAAATTACGGCTCAATGATACTTCTTTTATCTATTCCCCTGAAAATTCAGTAGCCCTGGGCTTTGGTTTCCGCTGCGGTTTCCTGGGTTTGCTGCATATGGATATCATCAAGGNNATTACCAGCCCCAATGTAATATACCAGATCTTTAAAACGAACGAGGATATCGTAGAAATTGAAAGTCCCGTGAAATTTCCGCCGCCGCAAGAGATCGCGGAGATCAATGAACCATATATTAAAGGAATGATCATTACTCCCAACGAATTTGTCGGTAATGTGATGCAATTAAGCCAGGAGAAACGCGGTATTTTCAAGAATATGCATTACCTGGACACTTCGACTGTGGTGTTAAACTATGAATTGCCGCTGGCTGAGATCATTATGGATTTTTATGATAAATTAANNTATGCTTCTTTCGATTATGAATATATCGGTTACCGTCCAAGTGACCTGGTAAAGCTGGAGATCATGATCAATCATGAGCCGGTGGATGCTTTTTCCTCGATCGTTCCCCGGGAGAAGGCGCCTTACCAAGGCCGGAGAATTGCCGAAAAATTGAGGAAGCTTATACCGCGGCAGATGTTTGAGATACCGATCCAGGCCAGTATTGATAATA
>DJVG01000010.1:0-1034 GCA_002441095.1 Elusimicrobia bacterium UBA6262 | reverse complement strand
AAGATGTCATTGCCAAGTGTTACGGTGGCGATATCTCCCGTAAACGTAAGCTATTGGAAAAACAACGTGAAGGTAAAAAGAAAATGAAACAGATCGGGTCTGTGGAAATACCGCAGAAAGCCTTCCTTTCTGTGCTGAGTATAGATGAAGAGTAATAAAGGAGCCAGTGAAGGGTAACAGGTAATCAGGAGACCAGGAAGAGGATACCAGGAAATCAGAATATCAGGCTCTTCCCTGATGCCCTGATCCCCTGATGACCACCCCCTGATACCCTGATATACTGATAAACGTATTTAATGTTGAACAAGGAAGCACTACTTTTTATAATACTTATGCTAATAAAGGAGTTTTAATGCTACCAGAAACTAAAGTAAAGATCAAAAAGGAAATAAGGGAATGGCTGGAAACAATAGTTATTGCCATGATCCTGGCGTTCTTTATCCGCACTTATTTTATCCAGGCGTTTAAAATACCATCAGGTTCAATGCTGGAAACCCTGCAACTAGGAGACCATCTTTTTGTCAATAAATTTCTCTATGGGACCAAGGTGCCTTTTACCAACAACAAGGTCTGGAGAGTACGGGAAATCCAGCGGGGAGATGTGGTGGTCTTTAAATATCCGGTAGAACCGAAAAAGGACTTTGTTAAGCGGACTATTGGTTTACCTGGCGATGAAGTGGAAATACATAATAAGATCGTATTTATAAATAATGTGCAACTGAGTGAGCCCTATTCACAACATAAAGACAGCCGGATCTTTCCCGATAACCCGGACATACCTGCCGAAGTCCGTTCCCGGGATAATTTGCCTAAATTCAAGGTTCCGCCTGGGAAGTATTTTGTGATGGGAGATAATCGCGATAATAGCCTGGATAGCCGCTTTTGGGGTTTATTGCCGGAGGAGAATATTAGGGGAAAGGCCTGGTTTATCTACTGGCCGCTGACCAGGATCAGGATAATAAAGTAAGCTTTTGAAGGAGATCAGGTCATCAGGAGACCAGGAAGTGGTGACCAGTGTATCAGGGAATCAGGTT
>DJVG01000057.1 GCA_002441095.1 Elusimicrobia bacterium UBA6262 | reverse complement strand
ATCCTTGATCTCAGTATGGTGATCTTAGCCAGTATCGGCTGTGAATTTTTGCTGCGGACCGGAGCAAAAAATAGCGGCACAAAACGACTGGCTGCATTCACTGGTTTGGCCCTCAGTGGATATGTTTTGTTTTACTTGTTCCGCAACACCATAATTAGTTGGCTGGCAAAAGCTTATATGCCAGAACTA
Organism: Elusimicrobia bacterium UBA6262; assembly: GCA_002441095.1. Classification (GTDB taxonomy): domain Bacteria; phylum CAYTYR01; class UBA6262; order UBA6262; family UBA6262; genus UBA6262. The sequence goes on along the minus strand of DJVG01000057.1, from coordinate 35,019 downwards.
GAGCCAGCTAAAATGATGTCTCTGTATCAGCAATACCTGCCCACCATACTGAAAGATTATTTCCAGGGTCTCATTATCCTGCTCTGCTTCGGGCTGCTCTGGCTGATCCGGCATAAAATAAAAAAGCCGGTATTTTACCTGGGATTGGCTATATTGGTTTATGGCAACCTAACTTTTTTTAACTCGGTCCAGGATCTAGAACCAATAGTCAAAGAGGAATTTTACCGGGATAAACCTCCGGTGATCCATTTCCTGCAAGGAAATCTCAGGCAGTCCAGGTATATATTTGAAAAAGGAAGGCGCGTGGGTATCGGTTTAGATGAGATGGCCAGGAATAAGCTCCCGTTGCTGACTAATATGGGCATGAATTATCATCTGGCGGATGTAGGTACTTACGAATCCATTAACCTGGTCAGACAACAGAACATGGCCCAGGTTTTGAAAAGTCAACCCAATTATAGTTGCACGCCGCTGGGTCAAATGTTTGGGATACGCTATATTTTTACCCAGCGGGATGATATCGAGGACCAGAACCTGCGAGTAGTGTCAAAAATGGAAAGCTTTACGGTTTATGAGAACCAGCTGATCTTGCCCCGGGCGATACTGGTGCCCAAGGCCATAGTGCGCCCGCCGGAAAACGATATGGCCACAGTGAATTTTCTTTTTGCCAAAGAATTTAACCCTGCTGATGTGGTGGTGTTAACCGGTACTGCTTTACCGGCTAAAGAGGATGATGATACCGAGGTCCTCAGCAGTGATCAGCCAGAGATCCTGGCCTATGACCTGAATGAAATTATTTTGCGCGTGAAAGCTCATCGTCCGGCCTGGCTGGTTCTGTTTGATACTAACTACCCTGGCTGGGTTGCTGAAATAAATGGTATAGCAACGAAAATATATGACGCTAATTACCTTTTCCGGTCCATCAAGGTACCTGCCGGTGATTGGCTGGTCAGGTTTTCCTATCGGCCGGTTAAATTTAGAATTGGCGTGATGATCGGGGTTATGATGCTGGTCATTTTAAGCGTACTGGCAGCCAGAGGCATAAAGAATAATTCTAAATGCTAAATAATGTGAATAGGAACAGGAAATCAGGTAATCAAATGATTAATAAAGAGTATCAGTAGATCAGGGTATCAGGATGTGGTTATCAGGTTATCAGGGAATCAGGCAAGTACCTGATGTTCTGATGTCCTGATAGCCACTACCTGGTTTCCTGATTTCCTGATAATCTTTTTTTAATATCCTGATAAACGTATTTACTACTGGGGGGAATAATGGCGAAACAAAAAATAATAGTGGTTATGCCTGCGTATAATGCTGAGAAAACCATTGCCAAAACAGTACAGGATATACCCCCCGGGATAGTGGATGGGATTATTGTCGTAGACGATGCCAGCCGCGATAATACGGTAAGCATAGCCCGTGAGTTAGGGTTGCAGGTATATGCGCATGAAAAAAACCTGGGTTATGGCGGTAATCAGAAAACCTGCTATCAGAAAGCCTTGGAACAAGGCGCTGATATTGTGGTGATGGTTCATCCTGATTACCAGTATGATTCCCGGCTTATTCCCTATATGATCCAGCCATTAACCGCAGGGTTGTATGATGTCATGCTGGGGTCCAGGATCAGGACCAGGGTAGAGGCTTTGGCAGGAGGCATGCCGCTGTATAAATATATCAGTAACCGGGCGCTTACTTTGCTGGAAAATATCTTTTTCGGCCAGAACCTGAGCGAATTCCATACCGGATTCAGGGCCTATACCAGGAAAGTGCTGGAAACCATTCCCTGGCAGAATAATTCTGATAATTTTGTGTTTGATACCGAATTACTGGCCGAGGCAGTTTATTTCGGGTTCCGGCTGGGAGAGACACCAGTGCCAGCGCGCTACTTTAGGGAAGCCTCATCTATTAATTTCCTGAACTCGACTGTCTATGGCTTGTCTACGGTGGCTGTAGTGGGTAAATTTGTCCTGCAAAAACTTCACCTGGGACGATTTAAGATATTTAAAAGAAAAGAAAAATAATACAGGCACAGGACAGTAAGTGCAGATTAGGATTGAATTTAACGGCCGATTGTGATACTACATAGGCAGGACAAAAATATGATACCTAAAAAAAATCAATGTAATCTTTCTTTTAATCTGTGCAGCGCCCGCCGACGCTCTTTGGCGGGTCATCGTTCTTCCAGGGGATTTACCCTGGTTGAAACCATGATCATGCTGGCGCTGATCGGCTTTTTAACCGCCGTAGTGTTTGTCTCCATGACCGGGATATTTAGCTACCGGGCTAAAGCTGCCGCCAGGATGCTGGTTTCTGATCTGGTGTTGGCCAGGAAAACAGCAGAAACCACGCAGGTTAAGAGCGGGGTTATTTTTTATCCGGCCCAGGAGTGCTATGTGGTATATACCAGCACATTTACTAATCCCCTGATCGACCCGGTTAATCGCAAGCCTATGATCCGTGATTTTACCACGGGTGAATATCATAATGTCAACATTGTCTCTGCTGCTTTCCCGGCAGGGACAGAATATATTGAGTTTGATCCTTTGGGCCGTAACGCCACCGGCGGCAAAGCGGTGCTACAATATAACTCTGATTCCTATTCTGTCTGGGTAGAGGATAATACCGGGCGTGTCTATTGGACTAAACCATGAAAATCTTTAATCTGTGCTGCGCCCGCCGACGTTTTTTGGCGGGTAATCGTCTTTTTAATCGGTGTAATCGTTTTTCAAAAGGATTTTCCCTGGCTGAAGTGCTGGTCGCTGTGGTTGTTATCGCCGTAGCTTTGGTTCCGGTGATCATGGTCTTTAGCCAAGGGGTTAAACAGGGCAAGACGCCGCAGCAGATAACTGTAGCCACAATGCTGGCGCAAGACCTGTTGGAAGAAATAATGCCGAAAAAGTTTGATGAAAATCCGGTCAATCCGGTTGCACCGGTAAGTTTAGGTCCGGATACCGGCGAAACCCGCTCCGGCCTGCCGACTACCCGCAACTATGACGATGTCGATGATTACCGGAATTACACTGAATCACCACCCAGGGAAGTGGACGGCACAGCCATGACTGAATATACAGGTTATACCCGGACAGTGGCAGTGGATTATGTGAGCGAAACCAATGTGGACACAGTTTCCTCTGTCATTACCCGCTTTAAAAGGGTGCGGGTCACGGTAACCTGGGATAATGGCACGCAAAGCACAGAGCTTGAAGCGTTAAAGGGAAACTACTAAAAGTTGGAAAATAAGTTGTTGGTTGTGGAAGTAGGTATGGAAGTAAGTCTGAAGTTAGTGGTTTAGAGCCTAATACCCATAGACCTCTGACCAAACTTACTTCTAAACCCAACACCCAATGACATAGTAAGGTAATTAGATATCTTATCGGTTAATGGGAAACGAAGATGTTAAGAAAAAATATATTATTCAATAATAAGGGTATGAGCGGTGTGGAATTTGTGGTCGGACTCGTGATCGTTAGCCTGATCACCGTGGTCCTTTACGATATCTTGCGGGAGGGGAGTAATTCCTATAAATACCAGGATGTCCAGACCAATTCAGTCCAGCAAGCCCGGACCGCGATCGAGAAATTGTCCCGGGAAATACGGCAGGCAGATATTTCTACCATTAATATCAATACGCTTGATGCTAACCGTGACCGGATCGATTTCAGCGCTCCGTTGGAACTGGAAAACCTTGATGATATGCAAACCGTTCGCTATGAGCCGCAATTAGACGGGACCCTGGTGCGGACCGTCACCTATACTGCGGGCGGTTCAGACACTAATGTCGTTGCCAGTAATGTCCAGAAATTGTATTTTAACATTGAATATGAGGGGCAGGTCAACATCCGCCTGCAGGTGGCAGCCAGCGGACAGACGGTAAATATGGCCACTAAAGTGCGGCCCCGGAATAAACCACCGGACGAATAAAATGAGGTCAAAAATGTATCATCACAATAAGCGTGGCGCCATTCTCATCATGGCTATCGGGATAGTGCTTTTTCTCCTGCTGTTGGGATTGTTATTCATCAATATCCTGACCACCGATGTACAGGTATCAGCTGGTCTTGAAAATTCCACGATCGCTTTTTATATTGCTGAATCTGGCTTGAATTATGCTTTACCCATGATCGATTATGATTCTTCCTGGCGCACCGGAGTAAATATGAACTTCAACGGCGGAAATTTTGTCGTTACCCTGATCGATAGTGATGGCGGGACTGTCTGGATCCAGTCTGTCGGGACCTATAAAGGGGCGCAACGGACAATCAAGGCCAAGGTGCGGGTGGGAAATTGGCCGATGTTTAAGTATGGTCCAGAACGGACCGGATACAGTTTTCCCCAGCATATAGTAGCCCAGCAACTCCAGCAAAAATGGTATTATACGACCGGCGGAGAGATAAATTCTTCTCCCGCTGTGGACCGCAGCCGGGTCGTTTTCGGCTCTGATGACCACAAGGTATATTGCCTGCGCGCTACTGACGGGGAATTCCTCTGGAGCTATACTACTGGCGGACCAGTTATCTCCTCCCCGGCGATCTATAAGGAATATGTCTATGTCGGTTCTGATGACGGCACTTTTTATTGTTTCAATATAATCGACGGCAATTTAGTCTGGTCTTACCGTAACACTGCCAACCCCCAGTCCTGGCAGGCTTCACCAGCAGTTTGGAATGATGTGGTCTATACTGCTTCTAATGACGGCAAAGTCTATGCTTTTGATTACTTGACCGGGGCTATCAAAACTGGTTGGCCGTATTTGATCGGCGCTAATGTCGGTATCTTTTCATCCCCGGCGATAGACACGACACACGACATTTTGTATATAGGTGCGGATAATGGTTATTTTTACGCTCTCAACCTGCTGAACGGGTCAATGGTCCCTGGCTGGCCGTTTGATATGGACGGGGCGGTAAAAAGCACTGCCTGTATTTCCGATAGCGGCTATTGGACTAAACGCGGGGTGGTTATGGGTGGTGGTACCTATATTTACCAGAGTTCTTATGCCGGCACTGTTGTTTCGTTTTACCCCAATGGCACGCGCCGCTGGTTAGCCAAGAAGCTGTATGGGGAGATCAATTCTTCCCCTGTTTATTCAGCTGATGCTGATGAGATCTATGTCGGCTCAGGTAATAAATTCATTTATGCTTTTAGCTGTGTTGACGGCAAAACAAATAAATCATATAAGACGAAACATGCCGTTGATTCCACTCCCGCAGTGCAGAATGACCAGCTATTTGTCGGTAATGATGATTACTATGTGACCGCCCTGAATATAGTCACCATGAAAGCGCAATTTCAGTATAATACCGGAGGCAATGTCGATTCCTCCCCGGCCATTTATGGCAACAATATGTATGTCGGCTCTGACAACGGCCGGCTCTATAAATTCGCCAGCCAGGTCACGCCTACCGGGACCATCAATTTAATTGAGGAATCCTGGCGGGACACGTTTTAGTGTTAAATAAGGCATCAGGATAACAGGATATCAGAAGATCAGGATATCAGGTAGGGCCTTTCCTGATTCCCTGGTAACCTGATAACCACTTCCTGATCTCCTGATTCCCCGATACCCTTTACTGTATATTTTATCTCTTTACAAACTGAAACAATAAGCATATAATTAACTGACGAGGCTAGGCCAGATTTATATTTTTTTATTTGAGCCCACAATATTTAGGAGAGGTCAGCATTGGCTAAATCTATTATCGGTTTAGACATTGGCACTAATAATGTAAAAGCCGTCGAACTTGTCGAGAGCGGCAAGGAAATTATTTTAAAACATGTCGGCTTTGCGCGCATTGAAGCTATTCCTGACCTGACCAATGAGGAAGACCGCCATAAAGCTCTTCTTAAAGCTATCCGCGAAGCGCTGCCCAAATCCAGCCTGAAAACTAAAAAAGTGGTTACTGCCTTAAACGGCAAATTGGTTATTAACCGCATCATTTCACTGCCTAAAGGCCCGGTCATGCGGCTCGCCCGGGAAGAAGTTAAGAAAATGATCATCGCCGAGATCGAGGCAGAGATCCCGTTTCCGGTTGAAGACGCAGCGGTTGATTATTATACTTTAGATGATCCGGCTACCACGAAAGAAGAAAAGATCAGGATATCGGTCGCGGTTGTTCCCAAATCAGAAATTGACAAGAATATAGCCTTAATGCGTGAGATCGGGATCGAACAAGAATCGATCGATGTGGTCCCCTTTGCTTTGATGAGAGGGCTCACTACTCTGAAACCCCGGTTAAACGTGGAAACTACCGGCATCATCGAGCTGGGGGCCGCGACTACCGAGGTAGTGGTGACCAGAGGGTTGGATATGCTCTTTACCCGCAATGTCCCACTGGGCGGTAATTTGCTGACCAGGGTGATCCAGGATATCCTGAACCTGGATTATGAAAAAGCGGAAAACTCGAAGATAACAGAAGGATTACCCCCGACCGTTACGCCGCAGTTTGAACGTATTGCCACTGAGATCCGCAATTCCCTGAGTTATTTCCAGCTGCAGGAACATAAAAAAATCGATCTCGCATTTATCTGCGGCGGCGGCAGTAAATTGCGGCAGGTCCTGCAGTTCTTGAAAGAAAAAATTGATATCCCGCTGGAAATTGCCAATCCGCCGCTGGAAAACATTAAAAATGAGATGAAAAATATCCCGGTCGGCCTGCTGGAGGAAATTGGCCCATCCCTGGTCACGGTGATCGGGTTGGCTATGAAGGCCAAAAAAAATGAAAAGCGCTTTAACTTCTTGCCTGAGAATATGCGCAAAGAAGGAGTATCGTTTAAAATTTACTATATAGGAGCTGGATTAGCCACCGCTGCGGTGATTTTGCTGTTCTACTTATTGCTGGCTTATAAGATCAAACAGAAAGAAACCAGTATTGTGGATATGAAAAAAGCTTTAAGCAATGTGCAATATGTAGTGGAAAGGACCCAGGAAGCAGCCCAAGCCTTGGCTGAAGCAACCAGGCTTGAAGGCATACTGAAAGAAATTTTTGTCATCACGCCTCCTCTGGCGCAGGTATTGGATGAGCTGGTCGTTTCTATGCCTGCTACGGTATGGTTACGCGAAGTGATCATTTCCGGGGATATCCCAGAGGCAGCGGCGATCACTGCTAAAACCGCCAGAGATGGCAAAGGCGCCAAGAAAAAAGCCGGGCCCCCGCCACCCCTGAGTCTGGAAGTAGTTGGCTTATCTACCAAATCAGTCGGAGTAGCCGATTTTATGATTAACCTGAAACAGTGGCCGCATTTCAGCAGCTGTGAACTGACCGGGGCTAAACAGGCTGCCATCGGGACAGAACAGGGCGTCGCTTGGACCATTAAATGCAGTATTCTGAATCCGGCACCGGCTAAAAAACCAGAGGACAAGAAATAATGCAATTCAAATTCACCACCAGAATTAAATTAGCGATCGTCGCCGCCGCCGTTGTCTTGTGCCTGGCCGGCGCCTATCTTCTCTTGTTACGGAAACAAGTAAAAAAACTTATTGAATTAAGCACCCAGCTTCAGGCGATGGAAACTAGTTTTGCCAAGACCAAGAAGGATGAATCGTATGTGCCTAAATTGGAAAAGGATATTTACGATAATAACCGCAAGATCAGTGTGATCCGGCAACGCATGCCAAATGATATCAATATTGCCGAATTGGTACAGGATTTAGCGCAGATCGGTTCCCGTTTGGGCATTAAGGAATATAGTTCCATCGTTCCGGGCGGAGTGGCTAGTGTTGATAAATATGCAATTGTGCCGGTCCAAGTGATGTTTGGCTGCAGTTATCCTAAACTGATAGAATATCTGAAAGAACTGGAAAAAATGCAGCGACTGAACAGGGTAGACAGGCTCAATATCAAAGTCAATGAACAGGACCCGGAAGAGATGCAAATAGTCTTATCTTTAACCGCTTTTACCATGCTGCAACCCGCTAAAAAATAAAGTAAACGAGTGGATGATGTCACAAAAACTAAAAATCTTAATACTGCCGTTCCTGGTTTTTTTTATTTTAGGAACTTATGGCCAGCCTGCGTCCAGCTATGAAATTGACCGGAGCGGAGCAGCTTATTATTATTTTATCCAGGGACTGCTGCAGGAACGGGAAGGTAAGTACCAGCAGGCCATTGAATCTTACCAGCAGGCCTTAAACTATGATTCACTGCGCGCTCCCTTATTCGTCCAGTTGGGCGTGGCTTATAGTTTAAGCGGTGATATTGCCCAGGCTATCCGGCAAGCGCAGGAAGCCATCAAACGTGACGAAAAATATATCCCGTCATATTTCCTGTATGGCTCTATCTTAATCCGCCAGAACAAAATTAAGGAAGCCGTGCCTGTATACGAGAAAGCTGTTTCTTTAGAACCGGAAAACCAGGCGGCTTTATTTATCCTGGGCACCTTGTACGTAAATATCGGTAATTACAGCCAGGCGATAGAAGTATTGCAGAAAGTCTGCCAGCTGGCCCCGGACCAGGCAGAAGCTTATATGAGTTTAGCTGGCGCGTACCTGGCCATAGACAAGAACAAAGAAGCGATCGCAACCTATGGGCAGGTCATTAAGCTGGCGCCGGAGAATGTGATGGCCTATTTTGGCTTGGCTGAAGCCTATGAACGGGACAAGGAATATCTCCAGGCGATCGAAACATATCAACAGCTAATTAAATTAAATCCCGGCAATAGCCTGGCCCAATACCGGCTGGGAGTCTTGTATTATGAGCAGAAAGAGTTTATTAAGAGCGCCGAGGTTTTTAATAAGATCGAAAAAAAGGTTGCTGATGACCTGTCTGTTTCCAGTTATTTTTATTTAGCCGCGATCAGTGAAGAACAGAAAGAATTAAAGCAAGCCATTTCTTACTATGAACTATCGCTGCAGCGGTTGGACCAGATATCCACCAGGCAACCGCTCAACCAGTCACAAGCCGGGGCCGTTCTTCCCGCAAAAAGCAGTATTTATCTCCATTTAGGATATCTTTACCTGCAGCAAAAGCAGCCTAAAAAAGCCTTAAAAGTGATGCAGGAAGCTATTGCCGCCGATAAAAATAACCTGTTGTTATATTATTTTTTAGGCGTAATCTATACGGACCTGAAAAAATATCCAGAAGCTATAGCTGCTTATAAACAGTCTGTTGCCCTGAAGAATGAGCAGGGATTACGCTTGGGACAGGCCGCTAAAGAACCGGAAATAGATGAGTTATATTTCCGTCTGGGTGTTCTCTATGACCAGACGGGTGCGTTTCCCCAGATGGTGGAGGCCATGAAGAAAGCGATCAGTTATAATTCCAAGAATTCACAAGCGTTGAATTATCTGGGTTATTCTTATGCTGACCGGGGGAAAAACCTGGTTGAATCTGAAGAGTATCTTAAAAAGGCTGTTTCCCTGGAACCTGAAAATGGCGCTTTTCTGGACAGCCTCGGCTGGCTCTATTTCCGTCAGGAAAAGTATAGTGAGGCCCTGGAATATCTGACCAAAGCAGTAGCCTATATGAAAAACGACCCGGTTGTCCTGGAACACCTGGGCGATGCCTATGCTGCCCTATTACGCACGGAAGAAGCCCTCCAATATTGGCGGCAATCCCTGTCTGCTAATCCCCAGAATAAGATGCTAAAAAGAAAAATAAAGGAGATCCAGAGGTAAAACTGCGGTTATCAGAATATCAGGTAACCAGGTTGTGGATACCAGGATAACAGGTTATCAGGTTTTCCTGGTACTCTGATTCCCTGATGTCCTTCCTCCTGATCCCCTGATCACCTGGTCTCCGTATTTATTTTAATTGCAAAGGACCCCTTGTGCTGCGAAAACTCTTCATGCTGGCTATCTTAATATTCCTCACTGGCTGTAGCCGTTACTATTTTCCCAGTACGCTAAACCCGGGGGCTTTAATGAGACAGCAGTCCCAGCCGCAGGCTGCTATCCAAAGTTTACAGGGGTGGGTAAAAGTACAATTGCAAAGCAGTGCCGGAAATTATATCCTGGCCCAGAAAATATATTATTCCTCACCAGACCGGTTGCGTTTAGAGATAGCCGGTATTTTAGGTATTCCGGTGGTTATAGTGGTGATCGACCAGAATGATTTTCAGTTTTTTATTCCAATCAGGAATATTCTGGTCAAAGGCAAAACCGATGAATTGGGGCCGGCTTTTACGATCAATGACCTATTACAGGGATTTATTTACGGGTCCAGGCTTGATCTGGAACAGGGACAGAATATTATTATCACGGAAAACCGCAAAGCTTATAAAGTCACCTGGATCGCTGATGGGCAGCAAAACCTGGCTTGGGTGAATAAGGCCACAAAAGTCATTACCAGGCATGAGGTCAGGTCATTGCGGACTAACGAAGCGATCAGGATAGTGGAGCGTGCCGGGATCATTAAGGTAGGAGACAGGTATTACCCTGGACTGGTGAGTGTCTATGACCGTGACTTACGGCAGAAAGCGACTTTTAAATTTAGCCGGCTGGCTTTTAATGAGACAATTAACGCGGACATGTTTAAGCTAAAATTGCCAGCCGCCTATGAGGAAAAAAGACTTTCAGATTTCTTGCGGGAACTCCAGTAATTAATAAGAGGTAAGTTGTTAGTTGTGGAAGTAGGTATAGAAGTAAGTCTAAAGTCTATGGTTTGAGCCTAACTTCCAAAGACCTTCGACCAAACTTACTTCCAAACCTAACACCCAAAGACTTGATTACAAAGGATGTCATGAAGATCAAAGCCTACGCTAAGATCAACCTGATGCTGCAAATATTATCCAGGCGCTCTGATGGCTATCATGATTTGGCCAGTGTAATGCAGGAAATAGCTTTGCATGATGTGCTAACTATTAATAAAGTGCCTCAGGGCATTATCCTTGATTGTTCAGACCAGACTTTGCCGCTCAATAAAAACAACCTGGTGTATAAAGCTGCCGCAGTGATGCAAGGGGAAGCCAGGCGCCTGAAAAAGCCTTTTTCCGGGGTCAGGGTCCGGATCCAGAAAAATATCCCGGTTGGAGCCGGGCTGGGAGGCGGCTCCAGTAATGCCGCAGCCACGATCAAAGCGTTGAATCACCTGTGGCAACTTCACCTCACTAATAAAAGACTGGCACAAATCGGTGCTACCTTGGGATCAGATGTGCCTTTTTTTATCAGCGGTGGTACAGCATTAGCTCAGGGGAGGGGGGAAATACTAAATCCTTGGCCCGGAATACCTGCCTTCAGGCTGGTTCTGGTAAAGCCATTATTAGGGATTTCCACTGCCTGGGCTTACAAAAACTTAAAAATAAGCTTGACTAAACGGCCAAAAAATATTAAAATTATACACAAAACCCTGATCCAGAAGCGTTTTAATCAACTAAAAGAATACCTGCAGAACGATCTAGAAGCGGTATGCAGCAGTAAATATCCATTAATTTTAGAGATAAAACACCGTTTATTGGCATTAGGAGCCACCGCAGTCCTTATGAGCGGCAGCGGCTCTACTGTTTTTGGGCTGGTAACCAGCCGGACAGCCGAGAATCGGATCAAGGAGGTGTTTTCTAAAGCTAAAGGTTTCTGGATATGGAGCGGGAGTTCCTTGTCCCGGCACCGGGGATAATGTGTATTCTAATGGGGGATGGTGGACAGCATGGAGATTACGGCCGTAAAAGTGAATCTAGTGTTGGATGAAGCAGAAAAAAGGCTCAAAGCCTTTGCCAATATAATTTTTGATGATTGTTTTGTGGTGAGCGGTTTAAAAGTGATTCGCGGGGACAAAGGATTATTCGTATCGATGCCCAGCCGCAAACTGAAGGATGGTACTTTCAAGGACATCGCCCACCCCTTGAACAATGAAACCAGAAAGCTCATTGAAGACAAAGTAATAACTGCTTATGAAGAAAAGCTGAAAGAGCCTCGCCCGGAAGAAACAAAAGCACGGGTAGATGATTTATAAATTTAATTCTGGGGTGGTGTAATTGGTAACACCGGAGACTTTGGATCTCCTGTTCTAGGTTCGAGTCCTAGCCCCAGAGCTTATATTCGAAGCTAGGACGAGAAGCAAGGTCCGCCAATCTTCTGGGCGGAAGTCCTAGCCCCAGAGCTTATATTCGAAGCTAGGACGAGAAGCAAGGTCTCCGCCACTAAGGCGTTGGCGGACGCGGCGCTTTTTTTGATAGGTGGAAGGTCTACCCCAGAGGAGTTATGAGGGATAATTTTAAAGAAAGTGCAACTACTGACTTGTGGTTGCACTTTCTCTACTCACTAACCCCTATTCCCAAACATTTAGTTAAAGGAATATTTGCATGTCTAAGGGATTTGCCAGTGTGATCCTGGGTGCCGGCGAAGGTACCCGGATGAAATCAACCTTACCTAAAGTATTGCATACTGTGGGAGGGAAACCGCTTGTAGACCATGTATTGGACACCGTGTTAGCCCTAAGTATAAACCAGCAGGTACTAGTGGTAGGGTTTCGCGGCAAAACAGTGGCTAGCCACATAAAGGATAATCCACGATATAGTAAAGTTAAAATTGTTTTTCAAGCCCAACGGCTTGGTTCAGGACATGCAGTATTGCAAGCCGCCAAAGTTTTGGCTGGCTATCGCGGCAATGTATTAGTGTTATGTGCTGATGTTCCCATGATCACCAAGGAAACACTGCAAAAACTGATGACCCTGCATCAGCGGCAGGGTAATGCCGTTACAATATTGACTACCATTATGGCTGTCCCAACTGGTTATGGCCGGATCATCCGGGCTGGTGACCAGGTCGTGAAAATTGCCGAAGAAAAAGATGCTTCAGGGCAGGAAAAGCGGGTCCAGGAAATAAACACCGGGATATATTGTTTCCAAGCGCCTGACCTTTTCCGGATACTAAAAAAAATAAGGCCAAATAACCAGAAAAAGGAATATTACCTGACCGATGCGATTGGTTTACTGCAACAAGAGGGCGCCTGTATTGGGGCTCTGATCTGCGTCAGTAACCAGGAAGTAGCTGGTATCAACGACCAACAACAACTGGCAGAGGCGAATGCCTATTACACAAGCAAGAGGTTATAAGTTGTGGAAGCAGGTATAGAAGTAATTCTGAAGTTTGTGGTTTTGAGCCTAACATCCATAGATTTCAGACCAAACTTACTTCTTAACCTATAGCCTTAAGACCAAATATAAGGATTGATAATTTCTGGAGGATACTATGTCTAATGGTTTGAGGATTTGTGCCGGGAATGCCAATTTAAAATTAGTGGAAGAAATTAGTAAAAACCTGAAGATCAGGCCAGTAGCTTCAGAGGTAGCAAACTTTAATGATGGCGAAATAAATGTCAAGATCAAGGAAAATGTCCGGGGCGAGGATGTCTTTGTCATTCAGCCTACCTGTCCTCCGGTAAATAACAACTTAATGGAATTATTGATCATTATTGATGCCTTAAAAAGGGCCAGCGCCCGCCGGATAACGGCAGTGCTCCCTTATTACGGTTATGCCCGGCAAGACCGTAAGGTTGAACCCAGGGTCCCGATCACTGCTAAGCTGGTGGCTAATTTGATCACTAAAGCCGGCGCTAACCGTATCTTGGCCATGGACCTGCATGCGGGACAGCTGCAAGGTTATTTTGATATACCGGTTGACCATTTATTTGCCGCGCCGGTATTGGTAGAATATTTTAACCTGAAAAAGATCCAGAACCTGGTGACTATTTCTCCGGATGCCGGCGGGGTAGAAAGAGCCAGGGCTTTTGCCAAACGGCTGCAGCGTGAATCAGCCCTTGGTTTTATCGATAAAAGAAGGCCGGCGCCAGGAAAGGCTGAAATGAATTATGTAGTCGGCGATGTGCGGGGTAAAAATGTAGTGATCCTGGATGATATCATCGATACTGCCGGTACCCTGGTGAAAGCGGCAGAGGTCTTAAAAAAGAACGGGGCGCTGGATATTTACGCGGCCTGCACCCATCCGGTGTTGAGCGGCCCGGCCTTGGAGCGTATCCGGGGATCAGTACTTAAGGAAGTAATAGTAACCAATACCATTCCTCTGCGGGAAGATGCCCGGGGGAAGATAAAAATACTGTCTGTCGCTAAATTATTAGCTGATTCGATCAAGCGTATCCATGAAGAAGAATCTTTGAGCTCGTTGTTTATTTAATAGCGTTAAGCGTATAGCGTAAAGCGGATAGAAAAACAAGATCTATACGCTAAACGCTACCCGCTATACGACGGTTTTGAGGTGTACATGGCTTTTAATACCATACCGTACCTGATCATAGGCAGCAGTTTGTTTTTCCTTGGTTCTTTTATCCTGGCCAAAAATATCCGTGCCCGGGTTAATATCCTGCTCGGTCTTACGTGTATAGCCAGTACTTTGTGGCTGATCTGTTTCGGTCTGGCTAATTATTTTGCCGGCAGCGAATTGATCATGTTTCTACTGCGGCTGGGATATGTGGGCTTCATTTTCATACCTATTTTGCTCTATCATTATGCCGTGATCTTTCTCAATATTAAAAGCCGTAGCCAGTCCTTGACCATGCCCTATATCGGGGGATTGATTTTCGCCATGGCTGTCATGCTTAATCCCTTATTTTTCAGTGGTTACCGTCAATTTATCTGGGGCTATACCCCGATCGGGGGAATACTGCATTGGGTATTCGCTGTTTTTTATTTTGTGCTTTATGCCCGGATTAATTATATCCTCTATAAGCATTACCGGGAAGCGAAGAGAACGTCATCATTGAAATACAGCCAGATCCGGTATCTTTTTTGTACTGTAGGCATCTTGCCGCTCAGTGCTATTGACTTTTTAGGTATCAAGGGGATTGAATTTTACCCTTCTGGTTATCTTTTCACCATGCTGGGGCTGGTCCTGGTAGTGATCACGGTTTTGCGCTACCGGCTGGTAGAAATAGACATTATCATTAATAAGCTTATCTTCTTATTTGTTAATAGCGTGCTGGTGGCGCTGTGTTATGTGCTGTTGACCAAAGTCCTGTCGTCAATTTTCAGCCCGAACCTGGCTGGTTTGTTCGCCGCAGCGATCATTATTACCGTTATGTTCTTTACTTCCTTGAAAGATAAATTGCAACAGGTCATTGATGTGATCGTCTATCGCAATAAATATGAATACCAAAGGGCGCTGAAAGAAACGACCCAGCTGCTGATCACTAAGCTGGACTTAAACGAGTTATGTTATTTCTTGATCCAGATGCTGGCTAAAAATATCGGGATGCTCAAAGCCAGCTTGCTCCTGGAGAATAATGAAGGGAATTATGATATCCGGACGGGTTATGCCCTGGAAAAAGGATTAATGAGCCAGTACTCTATCCGCCAGGACGCGCCGCTCATTGCCTGGTTGAAAGAGAACCGGAGCATCCTGATCAGGGAGGAAGCCGAGCAATATCTTTCGAAACAGAATTTTAAAGAGATATTCGGAGATCTCCGCCGGATCAGCGCTGAAGTGGTGATACCGCTGTTTTACCGGGGTAATTTAACCGGCCTGGTTTGTCTGGACAACAAGCAGTCCGGGGCAATATATAACCAGGCGGATATCGATATCCTGGAAGCCTTAGCCGGTCAGGCGGCCATTGCCTTGGAAAAAGCCAAGCTTTATACTGAAGCTGTGACTGACAGCCAGACGCAATTATATTATCACCGTTACTTCCTGCGCCGGATGGCTGAGGAAATGGACCGTTCCAGGCGCTATTCCCATTACCTTTCCCTGGTCTTGATCGATATCGATAATATGAATAAGATAAATGATGCATACGGGCATGAAGAAGGCGACCGGATCATCACCGAGACAGCGGCCTTGATCAAGAACAGCATTCGCCTGACTGATGTAGCCGCCCGTTTCAGCGGACAGGAATTTGTCCTGATCCTGCCGGAAACCCGTGAAGAGGGGGCTTATAATGTAGCCCATCGTATCAAAGAAAATATTACCCGCGTGGTAGACACAGCCGAACATATCCGCCGGGAGGTCGAAAAACAGAAAATAAATATGGCTGGCGGCGGGAAATTGGAAGTAACAGTGAGCGTAGGGGTCAGTAACTTTAATGGCCTGGATGGCCATGTCACTGCGGAAATAATCATTGAAATGGCCAAGGAAGCTTTATTAAAAGCAAAAAACATGGGCGGTAACCGGGTGGTAATTCATACTCCGGAACCAGCCGAAAGCCGTACGACTTAACAATAAGGATTTTCGTACGATAAAAAGGGAGGAGAAAGCTGATGAAAGAAGTAATTTTGGAAGTGAAGGAAAGAGCAGAAAAAGGAACCCGCGTTTCCAAGCGCCTGCGGGTGGCCGGCACCATTCCCGCTATTTTGTATGGAGCAAAACAAACCCCGATTTCACTGGGCATAGCCGTGAAAGAATTTAACCGGATCATCCATGGCGGAGCCGGGGAGAACGTGGTCTTGACCCTGAAATTCGGCGGGGATAACAAGGAAGCGAAAACAGCAATTATTAAAGAGATCCAGCGCGATCCAGTATCTCGTAATATCCTGCATATTGATTTGCTGGCTATCTCGCTTAAAGACAAGATCAAGGTTAATGTGCCGGTCATGGTAAGCGGTGAAGCTCCTGGGATCAAGGAGGGTGGAATACTGGAATATGTGCAGCGTGAAGTGGAAGTTGAATGTTTGCCTACCCAGATCCCGGAACATATTATGGTCGATGTGTCCAGCCTGAAGATCAACGAATCGATCCATGTTCGTGACCTGAAGCTGCCCGATGACCAGGTCAAAGTCCTTACTCCGGCTGACCGGATGCTGGTTAGCATCGTACCGCCTACGGTATTGGAAGAGCCAGTCGCAGTTGAAGGAGCGATAGCTCCGGAAGCAGCAGCGGCAGCAACAGCTGAACCGGAAGTTATCAAGAAAGGCAAGAAAGAAGAAGAACCTGCAGAAGGCGCAGCCGCAGCACCAGCTAAGGAAGAGAAGAAATAATTCAGGAAATCAGGTCATCAGGAGAACAGGATGTGGATATCAGGAAACCAGAATATCAGGAAATTCCTGGTCCACTGATTCCCTGGTAACCTGTTACCCTGATATGATTTTGAGGTGTAAATTGTGGATCATCGCCGGTCTCGGCAATCCGGGAAAAGAGTACCAGAAAACCAGGCATAATGCCGGTTTTCTGGTGCTTGACCAGTTAGCCAGCCAGCTGGATATCAAACTAAGAGAACATAAATTTGAATCTATCCTGGGCCGTGGCGAGCGGGACCGGCATAAAGTGCTGCTCCTCAAGCCGCAAACGTATATGAACAGAAGCGGCGAAGCTATAGTTCCGGTAATGAACTATTATAAAATAGAACCACAGAACCTGCTGGTAGTAGTTGATGATTTCCACCTGGAATTGGGTGTTTTACGTTTCCGCACCAAGGGGTCATCCGGCGGGCACCATGGTTTAGAATCCATCGCGCAGCAGCTTGGTACGACAGATTTTAAACGGTTGCGTATCGGGATCGGCACAGCAGATAGTAAGGATGCTGATTTTGTGTTAGGTGCGTTCACTAAAGAGGAAATGGCAGTGGTTAAAGAAACAGTTATGCGGGCCGCTGAAGCCATTGACTTCTTGATCGGGCATAGTTTTGAAAATACTATGAATAGGTATAATTTGCGGGAGAAATAATATCTTAGCGGAAATATAAAATTAAAAGAGGAGGAACTTAGCACTATGATCTGGCAGGATTTGACTTCGTTGTTGATCGCGTTAGGCACCGGTTTTATCGGTATTCTTTTTGCCGCTTATTTATCATGGAAGATAACCAAGAAGGACCCAGGCACGCCGGCGATGCAGGAGATCAGTGAGGCTATCCAGCAGGGAGCAATGGCGTTCTTAAGAAGGGAATACCGCGCTATCGCAATTTTTGTCTTGATCGTAGCAGTTATCTTGTTTGTCGGGGTGGCCAAGAAAACAGCGCTGGCGTTTATCGCTGGGGCTTTTTGCTCTGTTTGTGCAGGTTATCTGGGAATGAAAATAGCGACCAAAGCCAATTGCCGGACCGCCCAGGCTGCGAGCAAGAGTTATAATGAAGCTATCGGGGTCGCTTTTCCCGGTGGCGCAGTTATGGGTATGAATGTGGTGGGTATCGGGCTTTTTGGTTTTTCCCTGATTTTCATTTTATATATCTGGCATGGGATACAGCATCAGCCTAGCATGTCACAGGCGATCTTGGAAGCGGTCCAGCTTGTTGCCGGCTTTTCCATGGGGGCAAGTTCCGTAGCCTTGTTTGCCCGTGTTGGTGGCGGGATCTATACCAAGGCTGCTGATGTAGGGGCAGACCTGGTCGGAAAGGTAGAAAAGGGCATTCCTGAAGATGATCCGCGTAACCCGGCTGTGATTGCCGACAATGTCGGCGATAATGTCGGCGATGTCGCCGGCATGGGGGCAGACCTCTTTGAATCATATGTCGGGGCTACTATTTCAGCCCTGGTGATCGCCGTCAGCGCCATGAACGTAGGAACCAAAGGAGTAATGCTTTCACTGCTGCTTTTGTCGGTCGGTATCTTTGCTACCATTATCGGGGTCTTTTTTGTCAGGACTGATGAAAAAACTGATCCGCAAACTGCCTTGCGCATGGGTATGATCGTGAGTGCTGTGTTGTTGATTATCGGAGCTTATGCTTGTACCCATCTCTGGTACAAAAACATTAATTTCTTTTGGGCAGTATTATCCGGCCTGTTATCCGGCATGATCGTTGGCTTTGTAGCTGAATACTTTACCAGCGGAAAAACTGTTGAAAAAATTGCGGATAACGCGAAAACCGGTCCGGCAACGCTGATCATCGAAGGTATGGCTATTGCCATGAAAAGCACGGTTATTCCCTTAGTGGTAGTAGCTTTAGCCACTATTATCTCCTATTATTTTGCCGGAATCTTTGGTATAGCATTGGCTGCTATCGGCATGCTTTCCATAACCGGTATGACTGTTGCTGTGGATGCTTATGGCCCGATCGCGGATAATGCAGCAGGCATCGCGGAGATGGCTCATATGGGAGCAGAAGTGAGAAAGCGCTGTGAAACACTCGATGCTGTTGGTAACACAACAGCGGCTATCGGCAAGGGGTTTGCCATTGGCTCGGCGGCACTGACTGCCTTAGCCTTGTTTGTGGCCTATAGCCAGGTCATCAGTTTAGCCAGTATCGATGCCATGAATGCCACTGTGGTGGCTGGTATGTTTATCGGCGGCATAGTACCGTTCTTTTTCTCCGCTAAGGCGATGCAGGCAGTGGGAGAAGCGGCTTTTAAGGTAGTGGAGGAAGTGCGCCGCCAATTCAAAGAGATCCCTGGCCTGATGGAAGGTAAAGCCAAACCAGACTATGCCAAATGTGTTGATATCACTACTGCTTTTGCCTTGCAGAAAATGGTTTTCCCCAGTGTGATGGCTTTGGTCATCCCGGTGGCGGTCGGGATCTTCATCAGCCCGGCGGCTCTGGGCGGTTTACTGGTAGGGTCCCTGGTGACCGGAGTACCATTGGCTGTCTTTTTTTCTAATGCCGGCGGGGCCTGGGATAACGCCAAAAAGTATATTGAAGCCGGCAACCTGGGTGGTAAAGGATCAGATGCGCATAAAGCCGCAGTGATCGGTGATACAGTAGGTGATCCTTTCAAGGATACCGCTGGTCCCAGCCTGAACATATTATTAAAGCTGATGGCTGTCGTCTCGCTGGTATTAGCGCCGCTTATCTTGAAATTGCATACTGCTCTTTTTGGCTTGTTTGGTAAATAACATATACCTTGCCAAAAGGCAGTTTTTATAGTAATATAAACAAAGATATGGTACGTTTATTCCGGGTAACCTGTAGGCTGACGCGTCAATACAGGTATGCGGTCGATAATGAGCGTTACATATAAAAAAACAAGTTTTATATTTTGAGGAGGTTGAGAGGAATGCATAGTTATGAAAGTATTATTGTTTTTCGGCCGGATCTAGCGGCTGAGGAAATAGATAAATTGATCGCTAAATTCGAAAAAATGATCACATCCAGTAACGGGGAAGTACTCCATGCGGATAAGTGGGGCCTTAAGAAAACAGCTTTCCAGGTGAAGAAATACCGGGATGGCTTTTTCGTTTATTTGAATTTTAAGACTGCTCCGGAAATAGTAAACAATATTAAGAAAGCTTATCAGGTAACCGACGGGATCATCCGTTCTATTACCACAAAAGTAAGAAAACCCAGGAGGATCAAACCTAAGAAAGAGAAAGTGAAGGTAGCTCCGGCAGCTTCTACCGAGCCGAAAGTGGAGGGTTAAGTGGCTAATGCAAATAAAGTGATCTTAATAGGTAATATTACCAGAGATTTGGAATTGCGTTATACGCCTAATGGCCAGGCTGTCGTTGATTTTTCGATCGCCGTGAACCGGAAGTTTAAGGACCAATCCGGACAGACGCAGGAACGTGCTGATTTTATTCCAGTCGAAGCCTGGGGCAGGCAAGCCGAGATCATCAAACAATATCTCAGCAAAGGGAGTTCTATTTATATCGAAGGTCGTTTGCAACAGGATTCCTGGGAAGATAAAACCGACGGTACTAAAAAGAGCAAACTAAAAGTTGTGGCTCAGCAGGTACAATTCCTGGACCGGGCCAAAAACCAGGAAACAGCCGACAAAGACGGGGCTAAATGGGCTAAAGAAGCTCCGGCTAAAGGCGCTAAAACAGAAGAAGAGAATCTCGACGAAGAAATACCATTCTAAACGCAAGAGAAGTTTTGAGTTATAAGTTATAAGTTTTAAGTTTAGGTAGAATCCTTTTACTTTAATTCAAAACTCAACACTCAAAACTTAACACTGTTCTAATTAAAGGGGGAAGTTTAATGTATACAGCTAGACCTAAACCAGCAACAAGACCATCCGGGCCACGGCGCGAAGGTGGTCCGGGAGGACGCCGGGGACAATTCAGGCGTAAACCCTGCCGTTTCTGTGCTAATAAGGAAGAAATAGATTTCAAGAATATAGGGCTATTAAGAAATTTTGTGACCGAACGCGGCAAAATATTACCGCGCCGGGTTACCGGTAATTGTGCGCGTCATCAACGTTCCGTTATCCGGGCGGTCAAGAGAGCCAGGGCCGTAGCTTTATTGCCGTACGCCACTTCATAAAGATGTCTTCGTGGACCAGGTGCTCATGGTATATTCCTACCGGTTGTTGGCAGTTTTAATATTAGCCAGTATTGTATTGTTTTGGCCGCCGCTGACTTTTTTGGCCTTAATTCCTTTAGTACTCCTTTACTGCCTGAAGGGTGCCAGGTACGCGGTTGGGGGTATGTTGTTTGCTGCTTTGGCTATTTGGCTGCTGGCCGGGATTCATTTGATCAGCCTGATTTTCCTGCTGGTTGCCGGCATACCGGCGTTGGCTATGGGAGTCTTAATTAAAAAGGATACTAAAGCCTGGCCGACAATAATTTTAAGTACAACCTTATTGCTTGGCTGCCTATTGTTGTTAATAGTTATTTTAGAGCAGGTAGGACAGCTGAATTTTTCCTTGGAAATGCAACGGATATTGCGTGATTCCCTGGATAAGGCCTACCAGTTTTATAAAAATCGCGGGGTCAGTGCTGAAGAATTATCCCTGATCAAGCGCAATAGCTGGCGACTACTCGGGATCCTTGATATTATCTGGCCTTCCCTGCTGGTAATCAGTATCTGGTTTGCTGTCTATATTGATTATCTTATGACCAACAAGTTGTTACACCGTTTTGGTCTTACTGCCAGATCGCTGCCGGTACTGCGGCAATGGCAGTGTCCTGACTGGCTGGTGTGGGGATTTATTGTTCCCAGCGGTTTATTGGTCAGCGATAAGATCTTAAAAGTTTCCCAGCAGCACTGGCTTGATAGCGGGTTATGGAATATTTTGGTAGTTGTTGGTTTTGCCTATTTTATCCAGGGATTGGGTATTGCCAGTTACTACTTTCATAAAGCCAAAGCCGGTAAACTGCCGCAGGGGCTGTTTTATCTCCTGGTTGTGCTTAACCGTGACCTATGGTTCGTTATAGCGCTGTTTGGCCTGTTGGATCTATGGGTAAATTTTAGAAAAATAAACAAGGCAGTCGCCAGTAGCTAGCATAAATACAGTCGCTGGTGGCAGATTTCTGGTCGCTTGCTTGAAGGCCTTTTACTAGATACCAGGAACTAGCGACTAGAAACTGATTTTAAAACTAGCGACCAGCGACTAATATTGGAGGAGTAATGAAAGTTATAATGAAAGATAGTATCCCAAAAGTCGGGAACAAGGGCGAGATCGTGGATGTTTCCGCGGGATATGCCCGTAATTTCCTGTTCCCGCAAGACCTGGCTTTGGAAGCCACGACCCATAACATGTTCCGGTACGAAGAGCTCAGGAAAGTGGAAGCGAAACACCTGGCTAAACATCATGAAGAAGCTAAAGGCATAGCCGAAAAAATAGAAAAGATCTCCTGCACCCTGAAAGTCAAGGCTGGGGAAGCAGATAAACTATTCGGTTCGGTGACCAGCCAGGACCTGCAGGAAGCGTTAAAAAAAGAAGGATTGGAAATAGATAAAAAATTGATTGAAATAGAAAAACCGATCAAGGAACTTGGCTTGTACCACGTGCCGATCAGATTAACCAGCGATATTATGCCAAAACTGAAAGTACTGGTAGTGAAAGAATAAATGACAAATAACTAATGTCAAATGACAAATGAATCTTTTAAATCCAAATTTCAAAATTTATTTTGTTATTGTTGACTAATGATTCATTTGATATTTGTGATTTGGATTTTGAGATTGTTTTGTGAGGTAGGCTATGGCTGAGAGATCTCTTATTGACAAGATACCACCGCAGAACCTGGATGCGGAAAAAGCTGTTTTAGGGTCAATGCTGATCGAGAAGGAAGCTATCCCTAAAACCATTGAGATCCTGCAGACAGGGGATTTTTATAAAGAAGCTCACCAGCTGATCTATCAGATTATATTATCGCTCTACGATAAAGGCGAAGCCGTCGATGCCCTGACGCTAAGCGATGAATTAAAAAAGCAGTCAAATTTTAAGGAAGTAGGGGGCGGGGCCTATATCACCAGCCTGATCAACAGCGTTACTACTGCAGCGCATGTGGAAACCTATGCTAAAATAGTCCACGAAAAAAGTATGCTGCGCAAGCTCATTGAAACCGCTACGAATATAGTTTCCATCTCCTATGATGATTCCGAAGAAGTGGAAACCTTGATTGACAAGGCAGAAGAAGCTATTTTTAAGATCGCCGACCGGAAGATCGGGACTGGTTTCCTGGCCATGAAAGATTTAGTCAACGATACTATTGATGAGCTGGAAAAGACAACTGGTAACCGGTTGGTAACAGGGGTGCCAACGGGATATTATGAATTTGATGAAAAGACTTCCGGTATGCAGCCTGGAAACCTGGTGATCATAGCTGGTCGGCCGAGTATGGGAAAAACCAGCCTGGTCCTGGGCATATCCATGCATGCTGCTATTGAGCAGAAGATCCCGGTGGCCTTTTTTAGCCTGGAAATGTCCTGTAAAGACTTAGCCATGAGATTACTTTGTTCTGAGGCCAAAGTCAGCATGCAAAAACTACGCGGCGGGTTTTCCGCAAAAAACGAATGGGTGCGTATTACCAATGCCGCCAGCCGTCTGGTGGAAGCGCCTTTGTTTATTGATGATTCACCATCCTTGTCTGTGCTGGAAATGAAAGCCCGGGCCAGGCGCTTAAAACATGAGCATGGTTTAGGCCTGGTCGTTATTGATTACCTGCAACTTATGCCTGGCCGGAGCGGTCGTATCGAATTCCGCCAACAGGATATCTCTGATATTACCCGGGCGCTGAAAATATTATCCAAAGAACTGCAAGTGCCAGTGATAGCTTTATCCCAGCTGAACCGTTCTCCGGAGAAGCGCACCGAAGGTAAGCGGCCGCAACTGGCAGACTTGCGTGAATCCGGGGCGATTGAGCAGGATGCTGACCTGGTAGCTTTTATTTACCGGGAAGAATATTATAAACGGCAACAGAACCAGGAAGTATTACCTGATGAAAAAGGGGTAGCCGAGATCATTATCGGCAAACAAAGGAACGGCCCCACTGGTATCATTAAGCTGAATTTCCTGGAAGAATTTGCCCGGTTTGAAAACTTGCAGCAGCAACCGCAGTACGCAGCGGTCAAATAGATAGCGCCAAAAGGAGTATGCGTTGCTCTTAAGGCCGACCTGGGCAGAGATAGATGTGCCAGCCCTTGCCCAGAATCTTAAAAACATCAGCCGGAAAATAGGCCGGCAGACAAAAATACTGGCTATTGTCAAGGCCGATGCCTATGGCCATGGTGCATTGGAAGTGGCTAAGGCTTGCGAAAAACACCGCTGTTATTTGGGAGTGGCTTTGATCGAAGAGGCCATAACTTTACGCAAAGCGGGGATAAAAGCGCCGATCTTAATATTAGGCAGTATCTTTCCTTTTACCAATTTCAAGTATGTCCTGGATTATAACCTGATACCCACTATTGCCAGCTTGGCCGGTGCCCGTTCTCTTTCCCGCATAGCAGTAAAACATAAGCAGAAAATTAAATTTCATCTTAAGGTAGATACAGGAATGGGACGGATCGGCATCCGCCCACTGTCGGCTGCAGCTACCATCAGGAAGATTAAAGCCCTGCCGTTTATTGAAATGGAAGGGCTATATACTCATTTGGCTTCGGCCGAAGACGATGAGGCGTATTCGCGCCAGCAAATAGAAATGTTTATCAGGATCATTAAGGAATTGGAACAAGAAAAAATCACAGTGAAATATAAACATGTCAGCGGCAGCGCCGCGATATTGAAATACAGGAATTATCCGTTCAATATGGTGCGACCCGGTTTAATGATGTATGGCCTGGCGCCGTTCAAGAGAGCAGGAAAACAGATCACCTTACACCCGGTATTGAGCTTAAAGACAAAGATAGTCTATTTGAAGCGCCTGTCCAAAGGTAACAGTATAAGCTATGGCCGCACTTTCATCACGAAACGGAATTCCTTCATTGGGACCCTGCCAATCGGGTATGCTGATGGCTATTCCCGGAGCCTTTCGAACAGGGCTATGGTATTGGTGCAAGGGAAAAGAGTGCCGGTCATTGGCCGGGTCTGCATGGATATGTGCATGATCGACCTTACCGGAATGAAAGGCATCGATGTTGGAGAGGAAGTTGTCTTGGTCGGCAAGCAGGGCCAGGAAACTATCAGCGTCAATGAAGTGGCGGAATGGGCCAGGACCATTAGTTATGAAATAGTGTGCGGTATATCAGCAAGAGTACCAAGGATATATACTCGGTTTACGTTAAACGGACACGAAACCCGATAAAATATAATGCTTTTTCGGGCCTCGTAACCGTAACCGAATGACGAAATATTTAATCGGGCTGTAAATGCAGCCGAAACCCGAAGTTTGCAACTACGAGCTATATAGTTGGAGTCTAATGTGCATAAGCATTTGCCAGGTGAAAGCCTGGAACAAAAAATAGAGGAACGTCTTGAGGAAGACAAAGTTATTAAATTTCTTGGCAAGTACATAGTAGGAATTGCCGATCATATCGGTAAATTAGTCCTGCTTTTTTTTCAGATCATATTCTGGACTTTCCGCCGGCCTTACGACTTCAAGAATATCAATAAGCAAATGAACGAAGTAGGGGTTAATTCGCTGGTGGTCACTTCTTTGACCAGTATTTCGGTCGGGATGGTCTTGGCTTTGCAGATGGGCGCTGCTTCAAAAAATATTCTCGGTGAACCGCTCTACGTGGGAACTGCTGTCGGTTTTTCCATGGTCAAGGAACTGGGTCCGGTATTAACTTCTATTGTCATCGCTGGCCGGGTAGGAGCGGCTATTACGGCCGAGCTGGGAACAATGCGGGTAACAGAACAGATCGATGCCCTGTATACCTTAGGAGCCAATCCGGTCAAATACCTGGTCGTCCCGCGTTTTTTGTCTTGCGTGGTCATGGTGCCAATATTGACTATTTATTCGAATATATTGGGTATCGTGGGAGGATTCTTTGTCAGCGTGTATAAGATGGCTATCCCTTCAACCAGATATTATCATGACATCGTTGACTTTTTGCGCGGCAAGGATATTATCCATGGCCTGATCAAATGCGTAGTGTTTGGTATTATTATTGCTTTGATCAGCTGTTATAAGGGATTTACCACTGAGGGCGGGGCAGAAGGAGTAGGTAAGGCTACGACTCAGTCAGTGGTTATTTCCATGGTCCTCATTCTGGTCACAGATACCTTTCTCACTAATATCCTGCAATTTATCGGGATCGGTTGATATGATCAAGTTAACGGGTATATATAAAAAGTTTAACCAGCAGGAAGTTTTAAGAGGACTGGATCTGACTATCAATGACGGGGAGACGATCGTGATCATTGGCCGCAGTGGTTGCGGCAAAAGCGTGACCCTGAAGCATATAGTTGGTTTGCTGAAACCGGATCAAGGATCAGTAGAAGTAGATGATGTGAATATTGCTACGCTGCCTCCTCTGGAATTGCAGAGTATCCAAAAAAAATTCGGGTTCTTGTTCCAGGGAGCAGCTCTCTTTGATTCTTTGAATGTCAGCGATAATATCAGTTTCGGATTGCGCACCCAGCATCTGATGAGTGACGAAAAAAAGATCCAGGAACGGGTAGCCGAATGTTTGCGGTTAGTAGGGTTGGAAGGCATTGAACATACCATGCCCTCTGAACTTTCCGGCGGAATGCGCAAACGCGTTGGTTTGGCCAGGGCTATAGCCGCCAAGCCCCAGTATGTGTTATATGATGAGCCGACTACCGGTGTTGACCCGATCATGTCTGACGCGATTAATGACCTGATCATTAATATGAAAGAAAAACTGGGGGTGACCTCTATTGTGGTGACCCATGACATGGTCAGTGCTTATACCGTCGCTGACCGCATAGCGATGATGTATCATGGTACTATCCAGCAAATAGGGACAACCAGGGAAATTAAAAATACCTTGGATCCTGTTGTGAAACAATTTATTACCGGTACAGCCAAAGGTCCGATCACTTTGGAAGACCGGGGTTAATTTAAAAAGTAAATACGAGAAGCAGTAGGAACGAGGATCAGTAAGTACGAAAGGCAGTAAAGACGAAGAACAGTAAATGTGAAAAGCAGTAAAAGCAAGAGGCAGTTTATAGTGACTAACTGTTTTTGTACTTACTGGCAACTGCTTTTCGATTTTACTAGCTCACTGCTCTTAGTTCTTACTGGAAACTGTTTCTCGATTTGACAGTTTTTCGTTTTGACTGTGTATTTAAAGGAGAATTACATGGGTTTGAGCCAGGAAACTAAAGTAGGATTGCTGGTTATGGTCAGTTTAGTGCTTTTAGCAACAGCTATTCTTTTAGTTGGTGATTTTCGTTTGGAGCGCGGTTATACCATTAAGGTTTTGTTTAATGATATCAGCGGTTTGCAGGTCAGGGCCCCGGTTAAAACGGCTGGCGTGCAGATCGGCGAAGTCACAGCAGTAGATCTGGTCAGGGGCAAAGCCCAGGTTACCCTGTGGATCAAAGGCAGCCTGTCGGTTTTCCATGATGCCCGGGCTACCATTGCTTCTACCGGCCTGATCGGGACTAAGTACCTGGAACTGTTCTTAGGCACAAAATCAGACCGGCCCTTAAAAGAGGGCGATATGCTGATCGGTATCGACCCGATCAGCTTTGATAAGGTAGTGAATGAAGGATTAAAAGGATTTACTTCCCTGGCTGATGCTGTTAAGGAATTTACCGGCGATAAGGAAATGAAAGATTCTTTGAAAAAAATATTTACCAATGTCAATTCGGTCATGGAAAAAGTTAATACCCTGCTAACCGATAAAGACCAGAGTATTGACAGTATTGTTGAGAATTTTGAGCAGTTTTCAGTCCGCATTAACCAGGTCGCAGCCAAACTTGATGACTTGAGCGGGACTGTGTCCAAGGAAGACCTGAAAACAACCATGGAAAATTTCAAGAGTATTAGCGCGAAACTGGACGCGGCATTGACATCGCTAAACAATATCGCGGCTAAGATCGAAAGCGGCCAGGGTACACTGGGTAAACTGGTGAATGATGAGCAAATGGCTGATGATGTCAAGGGAACTGTCTCCAGCCTGAGAGGTGCGTCTGATGAAGCCAAAAAGCTATTAGCGCGCGTGAGCAATTTTAAGACCTATTGGGATTATCGCTTGAATTATAACAGCGAAGATACCTTAACCCGCAGCGACTTTGGCATCAGGATCAGGCCTAAGCCGGATAAGTTCTATTATTTTGCTATAAATAATATTAAAGGCGAACGGCCGCACGATCCGGTGACCGGTGAGACCATTAAATATGACGCAGGTGGCCAGAAATACAACAGTATTACGGCGGAGCTGGGTAAGGATTTTGGGCCATTTACCCTGTACGGAGGATTTATCAGGTCCACTGGCGGGTTTGGCGCCGGCTGGCGGCCTATCCCTAAGAGCGACCGGCTCGAATTTAATGCCGAAGCTTTCCGCTTCGACCGTAAGATTAATAATCAGACTAAAGCCTGGGTGAATACCGGAGCGGTAATTAAATTAACTAATAATATTAACTTAAGGGCAACCTATGAAGATATCCTGGAACAACGCAGTTTTACCGCGACTATGAACCTGGTAGTGGAAGATGAAGATATTGCCTACTTCCTGGGGTTATCAGGATTGTCGTCTATCGCGAAGTAAATAGAATGATTACACTGATTAGAAAGATGATTACACCGATTAAAACAAAAAATGCATAGTATTAATCTGTGTAATCTCTTTAAGAAATCTGTGTAATCTTAGTTAAGTAGGATTGGAATGGTTAAAGATAAAATAGTTTTTCGCTGTCAGGAATGCGGGTATGAGTCGATCAATTGGATGGGCAAATGTCCTGATTGCGGCAAATGGAATACACTGGTGGAGGAGAAAGTAGTAGCTCCGGCAAAACATAAAGCCAGTAATACGCGGGTCGCCGGCGCTCCGCAAACCCTGTCGCAAATAAAATCTATTGATGTAGACCGGGTACCCACCGGGATAGGCGAATTTGACCGGATAGTAGGCGGCGGGATCGTTCCTGGATCGCTGGTCTTGATCGGCGGTGCGCCGGGTATCGGCAAATCAACATTACTTTTGCAGGTAGCCCAACCGCTTAGCCGCCAGGGAATAATTCTTTATATTTCCGGTGAAGAATCTCCCCAGCAGATAAAATTGCGGGCCGAACGACTGGGAGTGGCCAGCGAAAAACTTTATTTAATCAGCGAGACCAATATCCAGCAGGTTGTTGAATACTGCAAGAAGCTGACACCCAGGTTCCTGTTCATTGATTCTATCCAAACCCTATATGACCCTGATCTGCCAAGCGCTCCGGGCAGCGTTGGCCAGGTTCGGGAATGTACTTTGCAGTTAATGAACCTGGCTAAAGGCCATAATATCGCTACTTTTATTTGCGGCCATGTGACAAAGGTGGGGGAGATCGCT
Organism: Elusimicrobia bacterium UBA6262; assembly: GCA_002441095.1. Classification (GTDB taxonomy): domain Bacteria; phylum CAYTYR01; class UBA6262; order UBA6262; family UBA6262; genus UBA6262. The sequence goes on along the minus strand of DJVG01000057.1, from coordinate 5,644 downwards.
GGTCCCCGGGTACTGGAGCATATGGTCGATACTGTTCTTTATTTTGAAGGTGATGTACAGCATAATTACCGTATTTTGCGCGCCGTGAAAAACCGGTTTGGGTCCACTAACGAAATAGGTATTTTTACCATGCAGGAAAAGGGGCTGGCTGAAGTCCTCAATCCTTCTGAAGTCCTGTTAAGCGAGCGCAATGAAACTGCCAGCGGTACGGTAGTGGTAGTCAGCCTGGAAGGGACCAGGCCCCTGCTCGTAGAACTGCAGAGCCTGGTAACAAGCACATACTTGCCGGTAGCCAGGAGGCAAGTCCAGGGGATCGATTACAACCGGGTATTACTGCTCCTGGCGGTGATGGAAAAACGTTTAGGTATGCATCTGGGAAATCAGGACGTTTTTGTTAATGTTGTAGGTGGCATAGAGATAGATGAACCAGCCAGTGATTTGGGACTGATATGCGCTGTGGCCAGTGCTCTGCGCAATATACCCATAGGTAAACTGACCGCAGTTATGGGTGAAGTGGGATTGAGCGGAGAGGTAAGAGCGATTAATTTCGCTAAAGAACGGCTGCAGGAAGCCGCGAAGCTTGGTTTTAAGCAAGCCGTGATACCAGCCGGCAACTTGAAGGAAGTGCAGGCGCTGAAGAACAAAATAGAGGTGATCGGCGTCAAGAACATTCGCGAAGCAATAGATTTTTGCCTGAAAAAATAACGAGTGGCGCAAAGCGTATAGCGTATAGCGGATAGGGAGAAAGTGTTTTCCTATACGCTTAACGCTACCCGCTAAACGCTAGGAGAAGGGTGGTGAAAAAATATGATTATCTGGATGATCAGATTGTTAGTGGTCATCGCTGGCCCGATCATTGGTTATTTCCAATGGGGTGAAGGACCGCAAGGAGTCCTGTTAGGTACAGCCGTAGCTGCCGGTATCATTATGATCGAGATGATGATCGAAAAGATCCCGCTGGATGACCTGGTAGCCGGCATTTTAGGCGCCGTTATTGGCTTGATCGGGGCTAAATTACTTGATTACGCGGTCAACCTGGTTGGGAACCAAACACTCGATAATTTATATAAGCCTTATTCTATACTTATAAAAATGGCCTTTGGATATTTTGGCCTCCTCATTGCTATCCGGAAAAAAGAAGAACTGAATTTACTAGACCAGAATATTTCCAAAGCGGTAAAAGGCCAGGACCTGAAAATACTGGATACCAGCGCGATCATCGATGGCCGGATTGCCGATGTCTGCGATGCCAAATTCCTGGATGGTATTTTTATCGTACCGCGTTTTATTTTAAAGGAGTTGCAGACGGTAGCTGATAGCGGGGACAGCATGAAGCGCAGCCGCGGCCGCCGGGGCTTGGAAATATTGAACCGGCTGCAGGAAAACAAGAATATCCAGCTGCGCATCTATGAAAAAGATTACCCGGAGACAGCGGAAGCAGATATAAAAATAGTCAAACTGGCTACTGAGCTCAAAGCCAAAGTTATTACCACTGATTTTAATTTAAATAAGATCGCTGCCCTGAGCGGAGTAATAGTGCTGAATGTAAATGAATTATCCAATGCCGTGAAACCAATGGTCATTCCCGGCGAAATGATGCAGGTAATGATCGTGAAGGAAGGCAAAGAGCATAGCCAGGGTATTGCCTATTTAGAAGACGGCACCATGGTCGTAGTGGAAGAAGGCCGTAAAAAGATAGGCGAAAAGCTTGAAGTAGTGGTCACCAGTGTTTTGCAGACCACTGCCGGCAGGATGATTTTTACCCGGCTGAAGAGCAAGGAAGATAAGTAAAAAAAGTTATAAGTGAAAAGTGTAAAGTTTTGAGTTAAGGTTTATAATAAATGCTTTTAACCATAACTTAACACTTATAACTTTCAATTTAAAACTGTATTTATATGTATTTAAATCGGAGTTTTAAGTGAAGATAGCAGCAATTATAGTGGCGGCTGGGTTTGGTAAACGCATGAATTCCAGAAAGCCCAAGCAATTTCTGGCTCTGGCCGGCAAGCCTGTACTATGGCATATCCTGAAGAAGTTTATTCAGGCCGATAGGTTTAGTGAAATTGTGCTGGTGATAAACCGTGATTATTGGCATTTTTGCCAGCAGGAAATAATTAAAAAGTATAAATTCAAACAGGTAAAACTGATTGTGGGAGGCAAAGAGCGGCAGGATTCAGTATGCCGGGGATTAAAGGTAATTCACCCGTGTGACCTGGTTTGTATCCATGATGGTGTCCGCTGTATGGTGCCGCTGCAAGTTATTAAAGATACCGTAGCAGCAGCCAGAAAATATGGGGCCGCTATTGCTGCAGTACCGGTCAAAGATACGATCAAAGCAGGCAATAATAATGCTTTCGTGACTAAAACGATTGACCGTGGCAGCCTTTGGAATATTCAAACGCCGCAGATTTTTGAATATAAATTGATCATGAAAGCCTATGAGCGGGCTTATCAGCAGAAGTTTTATGGCACCGATGATGCCATGCTGGTAGAGCGGTTAGGGGAAAAGGTAAAAATTGTACAAGGAAGTTATGATAACCTGAAGATCACTACTCCCACTGATCTGCTCATTGCTGAGAAATTATTACGAAAGGGCTAAATGGATAGAGTTGGTTTAGGATATGATATCCACCGGTTAGTAAAAGGCCGGAAATTGTTCTTAGGCGGCGTCCAAATCCCTTTCACCAAAGGACTGCTGGGCCATTCTGATGCTGATGTCTTATTGCACGCTGTCTGTGATGCCCTGCTGGGAGCTGCCGGCGAAAGGGATATTGGCTATCATTTCCCGACTACGGATGATGCTTATAAGGGTATCTCCAGTTTGGAATTACTCAGCCAGGCCTTGCGTATTATCAAGAAAAAGAAATATCAGCCAGTAAATGTTGATGTAGTGGTGCTGGCTGAAGCGCCTAAGATCGGTAAATATGTTGACCAGATAAAGAAAAATATTGCCGCGGTGCTTAAGATACAAAAAAATCGCATTGGCATTAAAGCGACTACCAATGAAGGTGTAGGATTGATTGGCCAAGGCCAAGCGATAGCAGCGCTGGCTATAGTAAGTCTTAATAAGTTGGCCAGTAAATAAAAAATACAGTTGCCAGTCAGTACGAAAGTCAGTAAAGACAAACAACAGTAAAAACGAGAAACAGTTGCCAGTAAAAACAAAGAGCAGTTAACTGGAGAAAAAAATGATTCGTGATATTAAAGCTATTTTTGAGCGTGATCCGGCGGCCAGGAGCGTACTGGAAGTCGTGTTGACCTATTCCGGTCTGCATGCGCTGTGGTTTTACCGGCTGGCGCGGTTTTTCCTGAAAGCTCGCTTGTTGTTATTGGCGCGTTTAACTTCCCAGCTCGGCAGGTTTATAACCGGTATTGAGATCCATCCGGGCGCCAAACTCGGGAATAATTTTTTTATTGACCATGGTATGGGAGTGGTGATCGGCGAAACTACCGAGATCGGGGATAATGTCACTATCTATCAAGGGGTAACCCTGGGTGGGACTGGTAAGGAAAAAGGCAAGCGTCACCCGACGATCGGCCATAATGTAGTGATCGGTGCCGGCGCTAAGATCCTGGGTAATATCAGGATAGGTAATAATGTGAAGATCGGCGCAAATGCTGTGATCTTGAAGTCTGTCCCTGATGATTCTACGGTAGTAGGAGTCCCTGGCGAAGTAGTGCGGATCAAGGGATATAATCCTTTGGAGCTGGTGCAAACCGCTGATCTCCCCGACCCGGTGATGGAAAAAATTGAAGAAATGCAGAAAGAAATTGAAGAATTCCGCACTCAGTGCCAGCGCTGGCGGAAAGAATGTGGAAAATAAGTGTCTCTTTATTTATATAACACCTTAACCCAGCAGAAGGAAGAGTTCAAGCCGCTTAAGAATAAAGTGGTTAATATGTATGTTTGCGGCGTGACCCCGTATGATGAGGTCCATTTAGGGCATGCCCGCTGCTACGTGGCTTTTGATGTCATCCGGCGCTATTTGGAATACAAGGGCTATACTGTAAACCACATCCAGAATTTCACGGACATAGATGATAAGATCATTAAGCGAGCCCAGGAAAAAAATGTCCAGCCTCTGGAATTAGCCCAAAAGAATATTGACGCTTATTTCCAGGATATTAATGCCCTCAATATAAAGCCTGCCCTGAACTATCCCCGGGTGACCGAATACATCCCTGATATTATTAAGATCGTGGAGAACCTGGTCAATAGCCGCCACGCTTATGTGGTTGACGGGGATGTTTATTTCCGGGTAGCTTCTTTTCCGGGTTATGGGAAACTGTCCAAACGGGAATTAGACCAGCTTAAGTCAGGAGCGAGGGTAGATATCGATGAACGTAAAGAATCCCCGCTGGATTTTGCCCTTTGGAAAAAAGAAAAACCAGGCGAACCTTCCTGGCCTTCGCCCTGGGGCAAGGGCCGGCCTGGCTGGCATATAGAATGTTCAGCCATGAGCCTTGGTGAATTAAAAACAGATACTTTGGATATACATGGCGGGGGACAGGACCTTATTTTCCCGCATCATGAAAATGAAATAGCCCAGTCTGAAGCAGTGACTGGCAAGCCATTTGCCAAATACTGGCTGCACAATGGTTTTGTGACTATAAACAAGGAAAAAATGTCCAAATCCCTGGGCAATTTCTTTACTCTTAAAGAGATCTATAAAAAATATGATCCCCAGGTAGTCCGTTTACTTTTAATCTCCCAGCATTACCGCAGCCCGATAGATTTCAGCGAGAGTAAGCTGGAAGAAATGAGCCGGGCCCAGGAAAGATTTACTACTGCTTTGAACAATCTGAAAGAAGCAGTTGACCGTATGAGTGCGGCTATGGCGATCAATGAAAAAAGGGTCCCGCCGGCATTGATCGCTGAAGCAGAAGCTAAATTTGAAACAGCCATGGACGATGATTTTAATACAGCGGAGGCGCTGGCTGTCCTTTATGAACTGGTCACGGCTATTAACATTGCCCTGGAAAAAGCTGATTTAGATTTACTGGAAGTAAGTTACCTGGCTAAAACATTGATTAAATTGGGTAAAGTCCTGGGTTTATTCCCGGCTGGAGGAGCCTTGCCGCTGGGCGAAAATATGCTCAAGGGGAGAGATATCACCAAAGAAGAGATCGAAAAACTCATTGCCAAAAGAGAAGAGGCCCGCCGTAATAAGCAGTGGGCTGAATCAGACCAGATACGCGATTCATTATCAGCCAAGGGTATAGTGATAGAAGATACAGCTCATGGTACCCGCTGGAAAGTGAAGTAATAATCAGTGGCAGGGATAATTTTTGGCCGGCAACCGGTACTGGAAGTACTTAAAAGCAAGCATTCTATTAATAAGGTATATATTGCCCAGGGATTAAAAGGCAGTATTATTGATACTATTTTCCGTTTAGCCCGGGAAGCCAAGATAGTAGTGCAGTTTGTTGAAAAAAAGAGACTGGACCAGATCACTGACAGGGCTAACCATCAGGGGGTAGCAGCACAAGTAGCCAGTGTTACTTATGCTGAATTGGACCATATTCTGGATAGCTTGGAAAATAAAAAAGATGCCTTAGTAGTCCTATTAGACCGGGTTACTGATCCCCACAACCTGGGCGCTATTGTCAGGTCTGCTCACCAACTGGGAGCAGACGCGATCAT
>DJVG01000037.1 GCA_002441095.1 Elusimicrobia bacterium UBA6262 | reverse complement strand
TCGTCGATAAAACCTAATTTTACCAGCGTTTTCCCAAGCCGTTCACCGGTGCGTTTCTGGGCTTCGAGGGCTTCCTGCAACTGGCGTTCATTAATCACGCCAGAATCGATCAACATTTCTCCTAATCGCTTCTTACTTGTTTTATCTGGCATTCGTTCTCCAGTGATACTAACTCAAAATTATCTCCGCTGCTTAGCCTAAAACAAGGATAAACAAGCAATATCAAGACAGGCAAAATATAACGTTTTGCCAACGGGAACGATGTACTCCATCTTCTGTAATTTCTTTTTGTATTATATAGTTTAATGTTTCCCTTTGTCAATATATAAGATGTTTTGTTTAGCTTCTGTTTCTTTTGTAGATCATTATTTGTGCCTGGCCTGACTTTAGCAGCTCTTGCCGCTTTTGCACTTGCTCGGCCCCGAAAGCATAAATTGTCTTGTCCCTGAGCAGGAAAACGAAGCCATCTAAACAATAATCCTGCTTGATGATAAGTTTCATCTGATCAAACAAATACTCCGGAGAATCCCTCAACTTTCCTACCGAAGAATTTATATTTACGGCGACGATAAACTTGGGCTTATTAATTTCAATTTCCTGCACCGCTTCCTGCTGCTTGGCTAATACTTCTGCCTGATCTATCCGCCAAAATATATGATAAAAATAGATATATTTGGACGCACTTTTCCTTTTGGCATAATACAATATCTCAGGTTCTGAGCCAAGGATAGCCACAGTATCAGACGGTGCAGTTTGAGCAGCGACATACCCGGCTATCTGCCAGGCTTCAACAAAAGGATTCCTCCCATAGATCGACTGCGAGATCTGGGCCGGAGTATATTGGAATAAATAGCGATAATTAGCTTGCCAGGGTATATAAATACTCAAGACAATGAGCGCCCCGGACAAGACTAGCCGCAGCCAGTAGCTTTTAAATTTTTTAATATCCTGGTTTAACAGCCGCCATAAACCCCAGGCCGCGCCTATAGCCAAAGGCGGGGTTAGCTGTAAAAAGTAGTGCGGAAAGAAACGCTTCCCGGCAGAAACTCCCAGGAATGACATCACCAGCCACACTGCCAAAAGAATAGTATTTTTCCTTTCATTTTTATAACCGGAAACAAAAGCGTATAAACATAATAGCCAAAACAGGAGATCGCTTTTTAAGATAAGAACAAATCTGCGCCAAAAATTCATTAATACTTCTATATCCAAGAAAGAGCCACCGATAGCCATATAATTAATCAGATTGTAGCCGAAGGTCCCATAGATAAAATCAGGCACAGACCTTCGGGACCAGAAATAAAGCAGCAATAACAACGGAATCAAAATGAATCCGGCGGCTAAATACACAATCTGCTTGGCTAAGCGTTTAAAATCATGCGTTTTAAGCGCTCGATATAATAAATAAATTATAATGCCGGCGAAATTATGAAACCCGACTGGCTTGATCATGCAAGCTATACCGCTGAGCAACCCGCAGAAAATAAGCCATTTTACACTTTGCTCTTCTTCTGACTTCAATAACAAAATATAACTTCCTATTATTGGCAAGAGCATAAAGATTTCCGTATTAGCCGCGAAACCAAAAACGCACGGCTCGCTGGCCATAAGTGAGAATATTGCGGCTGCTATCAAGCTCAGGGAACGTTGCTGAAATAATCGCCAGCTTAGTAGATATATCAGCACTACTTCCGCCAATACCCATAACATTAAAAAGAAATGTATGGCTTCAACAGAGTAACCAAAAACTTTAAATGTAAGCAGGTAAATAAAGTAGATTAACGGGGGTTTATTATCAAAAATATCCCGGTAGGGAATTTCCCCATGCTCCATTCCCCAGGCAATATAAGCATATCCGCCTTCATCTCTTTCCAAGGGTACGCTCAGATATGGCAGCCTGATCAATATTGAGAACACTATGACCAGTAAAAGTAAGATGGCGGTAAATATCTTTTTATTCAACGTGTTTCCTCCTGTCATCTTCTGGCCTAGCGCTATTGATATGGCACCAGGTAACCGTTGCGCCAGAAACTATTCTTATCCTGGGACATCCAGCGGAATAACTGGTTTTTCAAAGCCGCCACTACCTTTGGATCTTGCGCGGCGATATTGTTTATTTCCTGCGGATCATTGGAGGTGTCATATAATTCAAACTGGGTCCCCTGCCGAGTCGGGATGTAGATCAATTTGTAGCGCTCAGTGCGGATCATGCGGTGCTTAGCGATCGTAGTCAGGGACCGGTATTCCGGTTTAACCACCACTTCGTTATGATATGTACTATCGATCTCTCCCAGGCCAATAATATCCGGATACATAATTCTTTGCTGCTGATAAAAATTATCCCCTTTATCCGTGAACCATAAGCCAGTTTCGGCAAAAGCAGTCAAGTTTAAACTGCTGGTGTCCCCCCTGGCCAGGGGTAGTAAGCTCACTCCCTCCATGGTTTGGGGAGCCTTAATATGCAATAAGTCCAGGATAGTCGGGGCAACATCTATATCGCGCACTATACTGCTTTGCTCCTGTACCGCGAAAGATTCCCTGGGATTCTTAATGATCAGCGGCACATTCAATACGGCCCTGCCACGCAGGTGCTCCCCATGACCCTGGCCCCATCCATGTTCATATAATTGTTCCCCATGATCACTAAGAATGATAATGATCGTGTTCTGGGCCAGCTTGTTTTTTTCCAAATACGCCATCAACCGTCCAGTCATATCATCAAAACTGCGGACCGCCCCCTTATATAAACCCCGAATCTGCTCCAGGTCGGCCGGGGGCAAATCCAGGCTTTCTCCCGGGATATTTGGCTTGTAATATTTATACCGGCCCTGATATCCTGGCTTAGTGAACATAGTATAGTATGGATACGGCGCAGCATACGGGAAATGAGTCACTGAAGAGAATAAAACCAGGAAAAAGTTCTGCCGGCCTTTGAACCCGGCGATCACTTTCTCGGCTTCCTGTTCCAGCATCAGGGGATCGGCATTATTAGCCATCTCCTTTAGGACCGGGAATATTTCCCGGCCGGCCTGGTTCAAGATATATGGCAATAATAAGTAATGCATTTCCAGACAGCGCTGTTCAACCAGGGTATTGAAATTAAAATACGGTGTCCTAACGATATCAAAACCAGCCTGGAAACGGGAAAAAACATCTCCGGCAAAATCACTAACCACAGCCGTGCGGTAGCCATGTTTTTTCAGGACAGTGCAGAGAGAACCTTGCTCCTGTTCCCGCAGGCTTTTTTCCGGGAACATATGACGTACCCCGTGCTGGCTGGGATACTGGCTCTTTAAATAAGTGATCCATTGCGGAAACGTCCGCGGCAAGGATACGTAACACTGCTGAAAACGCGTCCCTTGCTGCGCCAGGGAAATTAAATTAGGCGTTAACTCACTATTGACATGATCATTACGCAGGCTATCAGCGCTGATAATGATCACATTCAGGCCAACCGGATTTTGCCGGTATGTTTTTTGGGTTAAAGCCATCAAGCCCCAGACAATCAGGGCAGAACCTGCCAGGGATACCGTTATTATCCGTACCAGCCAGGACCATCTCCTAAAAAGGAAGACAATAAAAAGCAAAAGCAAAAACCAGATCGTCAGTTGGAAATAAACAGGCTGCAGGTGAGATGTCACCCATTCCTGCAGCGCCTGGCGCCAGGGAGAACGTTCATGGAAATATTCACTATATACCTGGGGATATTTCAGCATACTGGCTAATAAGAGGAAAATCTCAGTCGCCACCAGGGAAAGGACCATGATCGGGAGTTTTCCGCGCCGGCGCATCAGCCAGAACCTGGCTCCGAGCAGGGCCGACCAGAAATAATACCACGCCAGCCCGAACAGGACGCCAAGGATCATATATGTTCCCAGGATCTTGGCCTGGATCAGCAGGATATCCTGCCAAAAAAGATTCTTGATCATAGCTACGGCCGGTTGGGCACTTACGCCCATATAGGAAAAAAGCCGCTGGTCAGCCAGGGATAAAACAAAGAACAAGGCATATACTAACGCCCCTATGCCTCCCCAGGCCAATGCTTTTTTCTCCTTGACTACATTCACTGTTTTAACTACAATGGGATCCATGGAACCTCTCTATTGGCGCTTATTATTAATATTTCTTTGGCTGCTCTACCTGCTTTTCTGCTATCACCTGTATTTTGGTTTTACTCATAAACCAGTAAGGAAACTTGAGCCGTTGCCAGCAAACTCTGCTTTTTCCCTGGCTATTTTTGGTGACTGCCAGGGGACAGACAATCCATTCACTTCCCTGCGGCCAACTTATTTCGTGTTCAATAACCTGCTGGACAGTATTAATTCCCGCTTACCACTGGCCACGATCATTCTCGGTGATATGGTGATCAGCGGCCGCGCTTATCATTATTACCGTTTCCGCCGGCAGCTTGACCGTCTAAAAACTCCAGTCTATCCTATTCCTGGCAATCATGACCTGAAATACCATGGCCAGGCTATTTTCACCAAGCTTTTCGGCTCAGCTTATTATTCTTTTTCCGTCGGCGCCAATACCTTTATCTTCCTGGACAATGCCGCCGGCTCTATTGATCCCACGCAAATGGCCTGGCTGGAAACACAACTAAAAAATAATCCGGGTAACCGCTTATATGTTTTTATACATCAGCCGCTGTTCGATCCCCGGCCGGGACAATCCTATGCCATGAGTGACCAGGCACAAGCTCAGAAATTAGCAGAGCTTTTTACCCGCGCCGCAGTGACCGCAGTATTTACTTCACACCTGCATGGCTATTACACCGCGGTGCAAGGCCAGGTATCTTATTTTATCACCGGCGGGGGCGGCAGTACCCTCACCTCGCCCCAAGACTATTATCATTACCTGTTACTGCATATTGAGCGCGGCAAATTTAATGTTGAAATAGTGAAAATACCTTCTCGTCCTTCTGGTACACTGCTTTGGCGCTGGGCCTGTCTGGCCAGTATCTGGTGTTTATTGCTCTGGCTTACTTTTTCTTTGGTTCGCTGAGATATCCCCACTCTGCCAGCATTTCCTTAAACACACCGCTTACCCCGGCTTGCTTTTCCCATTCTTGTTTATACTGTCCCAGACGGCCCCAAGACAAGACAAAACCAGACTCCGACGCCGGTTCCGGTACTCCTTTGAGTAAATAGAAATCAGGACCGCCTATTACTTTAGCCTGGTCATTGAGCAGCGGGAGAGTCATGCCAGATACCAGGATCTGCGCCAGCGGTATTTTTGTCCCGTCATATACCGCTTTAATTTTTAGCGCCGCATCATACGGTATAGTGTTGAATCGCAATACTGTTTTATCCCCGGTAGCGGTGAGCTTCAAGGTCTTTCCTTTAACTGAAAACGTGCCCTGGCCATCTACTTGCTGCCCGGTAAAAGCGCCATTACTGGTAATTTCCAGGGTCAGGATCTTAGTTCCCATATTTTGTCCGGTAAAAATATTTATTTCCGGATCCGGCTCATACCGGTCCAGCAGTGAACGCATTCTTTGCCGCAAGGCAAAATCAGCAGTAATGATATTTTTTTGCTCCTGCGGATCAAGCGCCAGGTCATACAGCTCTTCAGGAATGAATTCCTGCATGACTTTTCCCCGCTTTTCATAGACACCGAAATTGCGGATATACTTATATCTATCCTCCACCCATATCCCCTTATTGAACCGGCCCCGCAAAAAGATCGTTTTTTTCGGCGGGAGCTTATCTCCGGTGATAGTGGCGGCCAGGGAAAATCCCCGGAAATCAGCGCGGGCCGGCAGGTTCAAAAGGTCCAAGATAGTCGGCGCCAGGTCCAGCTGTTCGGTAGTTGCCGTGACCCGCAAAGGATTGGTGATCTTAGCCGGAAATTGCACGATCAAGGGCACATGCACATCCTGGTCTTTCAAGCTGATCCCATGGTCATGAAAGATCACTTTCTTGCGGCTGGCAGGCGACATATGCCAGTCCAGGTTTTCCGCATGATCACTGGTCACGACCACAAGAGTGTTCTCGCGCAGGCCCAGTTTTTCCAGGGCCGAGAAAAGTTGGCCCAGGTAATCGTCATTATAAGCTACGGCAGCTTGGTACAATGTCCGGTACCAGCTATAAGCGCTAAAATCAGTGAGCAGCGAACGGCATTGCCAGAAATACCGCAATGGCGGCTTGTACGGGCCGTGGGCAGAATCATAATAGACCATTAACGCAAACGGTAAACTGCCATTTTTTTGCAGCCAGGCAATGGTTTCGTTGGTTATATGTACGTTACTGTAGCCATAGCGTTCCATAATACGGGCATCATCAAAACCAAAGTCAACACCAAAACCAGCGCCGTCAGTAATGAGGGAGATCACGCCGATCGCCCCGGTCTGGTAACCATTATCCCGCAAAGCTGACGCCAGAGTGGTGAATTTGCCCTGATAATACTTCTGCCGGCTTTCAGCGCTGGCTACGTATTCCAGGGACACATCTCCCAGTTCAAAAGGCAGTCGGGAAGTCAAAAAAGAGGTGACTGATTGCTTGGTCATGTTGCCGTTGGCCAGGTGCTTTTCAAAAGAAATGCCCTGGTCTGCCAGGCGGTCAAGATGCGGAGTATAACTGCGCCCGTCAAGCTGGCGGCCGATCGCCGCACGGCCGATTGAATCAACCACCACCAGCAAGACATTATACTTGGGCTCACCAGAGTCGGCCGCGGCGGTGATGATCGGATGGCCCCAAAAAGCTTGTCCGCGGTCACCGGCAGTAGTGAATTGGAGCTGTACTTTTTGCCCGGCATATAATGATAAGTCCACAGCATAGTCATGCCATTGGTGGTCCCGCTCTTCCATTTGGACATCAAAATACTGCCGGAATAACCGGTACTTCTTGTCTTCATAACGATAAGGATATCGCGGTAAAGGCTGGACCGTTTCCTTAAAGATGTTTTTGGTTACCCCTAAACCGGTGCTCACCCTGACCTGGAATTCCACTGGCTGGTCCAGGATACCGCAGGAGAAGAGCAGTCGCGGATCATTTTTTGGCACTGTCAATTCATAGGTGATAACCGTAGGCGATGGCGCGTAGAGGCAATTTCTATGAACTACTTTTAAAGGATACCAACCCAGGGAAACATGCATGTTTTCCGGCAGGCGGTGAAAATTAATATTATCGTTAAACTGCGCCTGGTGTTTTAACTCCTGGTACCGGGCTTGATAATCCTGGTGGCTGATATGAGCCGCCGGGCTCAGGTCTATAAGATCATAGACGATTTTGTTCCTGGCTGTTATCGGAGTGAGCAATAATGGCGGCTTCTTTACCCGGCGGTCATTAGGGATAATAAAAATAGCCAGAAAAAGTAAATAGAAGACCAGCCCCAGGCTGGCAAGCAGAAAAATATATTTAATAACTTTACTGCATATTTTTTTGACTGACATCGCTTCTCTTTCCAGAAAAATAAGTAATAATAAGATCCAAATTATGCCGGGCTGCAGCATGTCCCGGCTCAAGCTCCAGGACTTTGCGGTAATAAGAGCTGGCTATGTCCGGCTGGCGTAAACGGCTATAACAATTACCCAGGTTAAGGAGTAAATTAATTTTAGTGTGCGCGGTGAGCGATTTAGCTTTAAGGCCGGCTTGATAGGACGCTATCGCCTCTGTCCATGATCTTTCTCCTTCATAAGCCAGGCCCAAATCATTGTACAGTTCCGCGACATCAGGATTAAGCTCCAACGCTGCTTGATATTCCCGTATAGCTGACCGGTATTCTCCTTCTTTACTGTAAACTTCCCCCAGGGCAAAATGCGCTCGGGGGGATTCCGGCGAAGTTCGGACCGTGCTGGCCCATAAGGTATGGTCATTGCGCCAGTCCATATTACGCTGGATAGTCCTGACCATATAGGAACCAAGCAGAACTATAACCAGTAGATAACCTGACACTTTCTTCCATTGGGGTTGCTGCGTCGCTGTCAGGAGACGGCTGAGAGGCACAGCCACAGTTATAGCTATCCCGATCAAGGGGAGATACAAGAATCGCTCAGCCAGCAATGCTTCCAACGGAATGATATTGGATACCGGCAATAAAGCTATCAGGAACCAAAACAAACCGAAGGTTATAAGTTTTTCTTTGCGGCTGATCTTTATCGCCAGCATAATAATAACCAGGATCAAGCTGAACCCGGCTATAACCCTGGGATCAGTGATGCTCCTGGCAATATCCAAGACATAATCAACGGTAAGTTTCCCGGGCAAAACTAATACTTTCAGATAGTAATAAAAACTTTTGCCCATGGTGAGAATGGTATACCAAAAGCTGCCGCCCCACCAGTCCCGCTGGCGTACCTGGCCCAACACCAATGTCCTGAGCAATAAATATAGTCCGCTAATAACCATCACCGGAAGGTACGACCACCACATATTAGCGGCTTTGCTTTTGTCTACTTTTAATACATAATAATAATCATACAAGGCAATCAGTAAGATAAAGATAATGGCTGTTTCTTTGGCCAATAAACCCAGGATAAAAAATAATATCGACCAGTAATAACCTTTCCTGGTATGACGCAGGTATGAGAGGAAGGCCAGGAGCAGGAATAAAGTACATAAAAGATTGCTCCGGGAAGCGATCCAGGAAACAGTCTCGCATTGCGCTGGATGAATGGCAAAAACAGCCGCCGCCAGCCAGGCTGTCACCGGCAGATATACCAGTGATAACACTAACCAATACACCAGGATAACATTGGCGGCATGGAGCAGGATATTGGCCAGGTGATACCCCCAGGGATCCAAACCCCAGAACCAATGATCCAGGGCCAGGCTTAAGGCCGCCATTGGCCGATAGATCATAAAGTCCCGGTCTCCTGAAAAGGACCGGGTATCAGTAAAAAACCTTGGCACATTCTTAATATCTTTAATGTACTGGTTATTAACGACAAATACTTTGTCATCATAAACGAACTGATTGAGCAGCGTATTCGCAAAAGCCACCCCTACTAACAAAATCAGCAGGCCCAGCGGCAATAAATTTTTCTTCAGTAAAAGCATATAAAGTTATTTTACCACTCTTATGCTAAAATCTCAATAAAAAACAGCAGAGTCTTCTCTCTCTGCCGTTTTTATGTGTTTTTTCTATCAACTATCAACAATCAACTATGAACTAGTTTATTTCTCCTGTATCGTCAAATATATCAGCCGTCCCTGACGGTTTATGTCAAAAACGATACCGTCGCTTAATTTAGTAGCTGCGGTAATTTTTTCAAACTCCTTGATCGTAGCGACTGGTTGCCGGTTAATGGAGCGGATCACGTCTTTTCCCTGCAATCCGGCACTCTCTGCCTTACTGCCGGGAGTCAGTGCCACAATAACAACTCCTTTTTCTGTACCATCATAGCCCAGTTGAGCAGCCATATCTTTAGTCAATGACTGCACTTTCATCCCCAGCCATTCCTTAGAAACCTGGCCTGTTCCGGCATCGCCTGCCTGCCCCTGGACGGTAATTTTTTCTCCTTCTTTTGCTTCCCCTGGCATTTCCCCGACGACCAAGTCAAACATCTCTTCTTTATTATTACGCCATACCTTAACTCGGGCTTTTTTCTTCGGCTCAGTCTGCGCCACTAAATCTTGTAACCCCATGGTATCTTTAACCGGTTTCCCATCATATTCAATAACAATATCACCGCGTTTTAATCCGGCTCTTTCTGCCGGGGCATCTTTCATGACGCTATTTAAGAGCACCCCTTTGGCCTCTTTTAGGCCAAATTGTTTGGCTACCGCTTCATCGACCGGCCTTATTTCTACTCCCAGCCAACCGCGGGTTACCTTGCCCTTCTCGATCAGTTGCTCCAATATTGCTTTGGCCTTGTTTATAGGTGTAGCAAACCCAACACCTACAAAACCACCCGTAGGAGTGTATATTGCCGTGTTAATGCCAATCACTTCTCCTTTGATATTGATCAACGGACCGCCGCTGTTCCCCTGGTTAATGGCTGCATCAGTCTGGATCATTTCCCGGAGTTGCTGCTTATCTATTGTTAGCGATTGCCTTCTGGCGCTGATAATACCAACCGTCACGGTCTGCTCCAAACCGAAAGGAGAACCGATCGCCATAGACCAGTCACCGACCCTGATCTTATCAGAGTCGCCCAGCATCGCCGCCGGCAACTTAGCAGCGGGAATTTTAATTACCGCCAGGTCAGTCTTGGCATCCTGGCCAATAATCTTTCCTTTAAATTTTCTTTCGTCACTCAAAGTTACTTCTATTTCATTAGCCCCGCCAATAACATGGTTATTGGTTAAAATATAGCCGTCGGCGCTGATAATGACCCCGCTGCCAGTCCCGCTTAATTTGCGTTCCAAATACTTTTTTTGCTGTTTAGGGCGTTGTGGATTGGGCTGCTGTCCATTAAAAAAATCATCAAAAAAATTATCAAAAGGATTACCGAAGAAAAATTCATATGGCTGGTATTCCTGTTTAATGATCTGCGTTGTGGAAATGTTTACTACGGTAGGCTTAAGCTGGTCGGCAATGTTAGCAAAAGCATCCTGCAAATTTATTACTGCCTGGGGCACGGTAATCTCCGGTTTTACGGTTGGCCCTAAATTAAGCGAGTGAGTACTGGTGCACCATAAAGAATTTATACTGCGGCCGAAAAAGGCCCCAGCTCCGAGTAGTAATATAACCAGGAACATCATGATAATAAACCTGAATTTTGTCTTTCTGTACATATCTTCCTCCTTTAATAAAGTAAAAAATACTACAGTCAGTACGAAGAACAGTTGCCAGCAAGAGCGAAAAGCAGTTAACTGCTTTTCGCACGGGCTGTCCTTCGTTTTGACTGCCTTTTGTTTTGGCTGGCTCACTTTTATATATTAGACTGTTTAAATTAAAAAAAGTTCCCAAAAAAATAGTGAAGATTCTAGTTCGTCTCCACAAGACAGCTGGATATTATATCTTTAAAGTATGGCTCTTAGGGTTATTCCGCCGGCAACCGCGGCTAGTACGCTGACCAGGACTGATACCTTTGAATATGTTTCCCGGCTAAAATAGCGCACCAGAAAGACGAGCGGAGTAAAAATATACCAGTACCCGGGAGTACTGACCAAAGCTATGATCAGTATTCTTTCCAGTATCCCATAATATTTAAACTGCGGCGGTATTTCCACTTGGGGAAGATGCTTGACCATTTTTTCCACATAAGGTATCAGGATCGAGCCGCCAAACCCGATTCCCACCAGGAAAGTCAGGTAGATTATCAGCCGATCCTGGCTGTACCAGTAAAGCCAAGCAGTCTGGTTAACCGTATATTTTACCAAGCTGATCGGCAGTAAAAACACCATACTGATAAAAGCAATATGCAAGACCTGGTCAAGCAGGAAAAGCCACACTGTATCACGGCTGTTTTTCCGGTTATAGATGATCTTTAATAAATCCTGGAAACCATGGGACATGAATAAAAATAAAAGAAAAAACCAAAGATCCGGCCGGCCCCAGAAAGGCCATAGCAAGAGTGCCCCGATGATCACAAAAATACCGCTGTGTAAAAAAGAGCCCCAGGGATATTTAGTCTTTAAAACATATATATTATTGGTCTGGACAGGAAAATCAGCGATAAAATGAGCCAATAATAAGCGCCAGAAAACAAACATAGCGGGTCTCCTAAACCTTTCTACCTTTCAGGGCATAAAGCTTGACTAGTTTTTCTTTGCCCCTGATCGGAACTTCGCTAAGCTCTTGGACTTCTACCAGGTCTTTAACTTCCTGGTAGGTGCTTTCGCTGATCAAAATATCGGTATGGAATTCCTTGTTTAAGCTCTCCATGCGCGAGGTCAGGTTCACTGTGTCGCCGACAACCGTATATTCGGTCTTGTGTTCGGAGCCGATATTCCCGGCTACTACTTCCCCGGTATGGACAGCAATGCCGATACGCAGGGGTTCTTTCCCCTCATGTTGGCGCTCAACATTGAACTTAGTTAACCTCTCCCGCATCTCCAAGGCGGTTAAAACCGCCCTTCTGGCATCATCCTCATGAGGCATAGCGTCGCCGAATACAGCCAGGATCGCGTCGCCAATAAATTTATCGAGCCGGCCTTCATACTTGACTACCACATCTACCATAATGTTAAAATAGCGGTTGAGAAAATCAACCACTTCTTCTGGTTCGATTTTTTCGCTGATACTGGTAAAACTGCGGATATCAGATAACAGGATAGTGGCTTTTTTCCGCTCCCCTTCAAGCTGCAGGCGGCCGTCCAGGATGGCTTCAGCTACTTGTTTAGTCACATACCGGCCAAAAGTGTTCCTGATCCGGTCACGATCCTTAAGTCCTTTAACCATACCATTAAAAGAATAAGCCAGATCCTGTAATTCATCATGAGTCCTGATCTTAACCTGTACCTCCAGATTACCTTGCCCTATCCGTTGGGCTGCTTCGGCCAGTTTATTGACCGGACGTACCATCAAGGTCACCATAACAATGGTGATCAGGATCCCCAAGCCCAGCATCGCCCCGGTGATATAGATTATCTTCTTTCTTTTTTCAGCCAGGGCGGCAGTGATACTTTTTTGCGAGAAACCGATGCGTACCGTACCGGCTTTAATATTATTGCCTACCATGATCGGTACAGCGATATCGAAGAGCTGCTCATTCTTTAGCCGGAAAAGCTGGGTGATAGTGTGCAACGCCCCGGCAGCCCGCTTCCCTTCCTCGCTAATATCCTGTTGCCCGATCTTTTCCTTGGCACTATGGGAAATGATCCTCCCTTTTTCATCCAGGACCATAGCATATAATATGGCCTGCTCCTTGATCATTTCCTGGACGTTGAAATATAGCTGGAAGTCATCTTTCTGCGGGAACAAGGCTTCCCGTACACTGCGGGCAAAAAATTCCGCCCTGATCTCCATTTCCTTGACCAGTGACTGCTGGGTCTGCTGCAGGATCAAAGAAGCCATGATCCACATCACTGTAATAATGATCAGTGAAACAATGGCGCTGAATTTTAACGCTATCCGGCTAATTCCTAATTTCATCTTTTGTGCCTCTGGGCCTGTTTTTGTCTTCCTTTGTGCCTCTGGGCCTGTTCATTTATTTATCTAATGACCCCTATTTTAAATTTACTCTCTGCGCCGCCCTGGTCGATCACGCAGATATAACCGCCGCTCTCCACTTTTTTACCGTCACCATTGGCCCCATCCCATTCCAGGGAGTTAATACCCTTAAGGCCGGTAATCGTCCAATCCCTGACCAGTTCGCCGATCAGGCTGTAAATAGCCACTTTTACTTCCCGGGCACTGTCACAGTAGAACTTAATGGTGGTCTTGCCCATACTGTTATTAAAAGGATTGGGATAATTATAGACTGAACTTTTGCTTTTGCCGGGGGTCCACCTGGTCTCCTCGCTCAAGGCATACAGGTCGTTCATTGGCACAGAATTATTATCAGCACCGGAATCGCCGCCAAAAAGGACCATTTGCCGGTTAACTGTATCATAAACCCCGCTGGCATTACGCCGGGCCTGGGGTATATCCGGCCCGGGGGTGACCAAGGACCAGAATCCGGTAGTAAGATCAAAAGTATAGGTTGAATTATAAAAAGTTTCAGTTGAGGACAGTGGATCCCAACCGCTGGTAATCACTACCCGGTCAGTATCAGGATCGTAAACCATAACCAGGGCTGTCCTGGCCAGGTCTGAGCCAGCCTCATTCTCCGGAAAGATCTTGGCCCAGCGCTTATTAATCATACTAGATTCAGTTAATGGCAAAGCCCACAATTCGTCAGTCAGCTCATTATTTGCAGTCATCCCGCCAAAGATTACCATCCTCTTGCGTACCGGGTCAAAAATGGCCGTAGCTTGCCAGCGCGCTGGCACGTCATAACTAAGGGGGGCTTTGGACCACAGAGCTGGGGTTACGCTCAGATCCAGGATATAGGTATCATTTAATACCGTCTGACCTGCGTCCCTCCCGCCGTAAATTATCATCCGGTTAAACTGTGGATCAAAAACTGCTGACTGGCCGCTCCTGGCGATTGGGATATCTGTCCCAGCGGTAGCTAATATGGCCCAGTCATTAGTCGTAATATCAAAGGTATAGACAGTATTAGTCACTTCGTTATTAACCAGGCTGCCGGTATTACCCCCAAAAACCAGGATCCGGTCAGCGGTCGTATCCATGACCGCGGAATGGCCGAAGCGTTTAACTGTATCTGAACTAGCCACTATTGCTGCAGTTTTATCGGCGCTATTAAGGTTGATCCGGTAGATATGGTCATCAGCTAATGCGGCATCGCCAAGCGCATACATGCTCCTGTTCGTACCATTGAAAACACAGGCATGGCCGGCAATATACGGGGCATCATTTACTTCTATTTTTTCCCAGGTCCCTGCCCACGCCAGCGCCGGTAATAACAATAATACTAGCAATACCTTGAATTCTTTTGCTGTAGGTCTCATCATAACCTCTTTTATCAGCGTTCTTTTTCAGCGTTCAGTAATCAGCGGTCAGCGTTCAGAAAAACTTATCTAAGGGGTTGTTGCTATACGCTGATTTTATTTTCCGCCGATTTTTTCCAATACGCTTTGAGCCTTGGTTATCAGTTTAGCCGCATTCTCATTCGTGGGATCAATAGTTAACAGTTCATTACAAGCAGTGATCGTTTCCCGGTATTGTCCTTTCAAATACAGGTCCGCGGCCCGGTAATACAGCTGGTTGATCTTCTTTTCATCAATTTTCCTGGAAACCTGTACCGGTTTTTCTTCCTTTTTGATCCTGTCCAGGTAATTCCTGGCAGCAGTATTAGCCGGGTCCAGCCGCAATACTTGCCAGAATTCTTTGACCGCAGCCGCCTTATCGCTGCCCTGGTACAAGGCTTCAGCTTTATCGTAATGTTCCCTGATCAAAGCCTTGACCTCTAATTGGGTATCGCTTATTCTCTTATTGGCCGTTAAATGACCTGGATTTATCGTAAGGACTTTCAGGTATTCCTTGATAGCTTCGGCATATAATCCCTGCTCGGCAAATCCGTCGCCGGATTTGATCAAGGCATTGATGCTCACAATTGATTTCTCTTTTTCACGCTCTGCCAATATCGCCTGGTCTTCCTTCGCCAGCTTAGTGTCTATTTTACTGATATATTCCTTCGCCCGTTCATTACCAGGATCCAGTTTTATCACTTCTTTCCATTGCTCCATGGAATCCACTAGTTTGCCTTCTCCATACAAGACATAAGCTTTGCTCAGGTACTGTTCAACCAGTTTCCGGTTCACGAAAGATTCCAGCTCTATGCTGACCCGGTTTACCTTCTCCTGGATAGCGGTATTTTGCGGATCCCAGACCAGGGCTTTTTCCCATTCAGTCAGGGCCAGTGCATATTTTTTATTATTATAAAGCTCGGTAGCAGACTCGTCCAGCTCAGCTACTTTTTCCTTGATCGCCTGCGGGCTGTACTGGGCTTCACCGATATAACCGAAACGATACCCGACGCTGATCCTGTGGCTTAAACCCAGATCATGGGGAATAGCGGCATAGTCAACGCTAAAATTGGCATAATTTACGCCCAGGCCAAAGGTCAGGTAATCACTGATATCCTTACCCAGCCGCAGCGCTACATTCTTGCCATAACAATATTCCACACCCAAATGATTTTTTGTGGTCAGGAAACTGGAATAATCAACATCTAGAGCGAGGATCAACTTGTCATCCCAGGAAGTAACCTTTGGCTCAAGCTTGTACGCTACCCCAAATTTGGAATAAAACGGGTATTTATCAGCTTCAGTTTGCAGCTTAGGCGCCGGAGCCATCAGGTTCTGGAAATTAGCGCCAACCGTTAACTGATTACCGATAAACCGGTAGAGAACACCGGCGTCAATGCCAAAAGCAGAATCAGCATACATATCGACTGTTTTCTTAACTGATTTTAGTGTCGTACCGACTGACAACCGGTTAGAAAGGCTATAACCATAGGATAACAGGAAAGCCCGGTCATTAACGGAAAATGTGGCTGCCTCGCTATCGATCGCCGTCCTTTTTTCAAATCCGCCGCTGGTCATATTGATCAGGGCTGCGCCGAAAGTACCCCTTTTTTCCAGGGGATGGGCGTAACCGATAAAATTATAATTAGTATCCTCCCATAAGGGGCAATAAAAAGTGTTAAGTTCGTATTTCAGCAGTTGGGTTAAGCCCGCGGGATTGTAATAGACTGCCGTGACATCGTCGCTGATCGCAGTAAAGCAATTACCCATACCCAAGGCCCGGGCGCTTTGGCCCAGATGCAGGAAACTGCCGGGTTGGCCGCCGCTGGAAGCCTGCCCCCAAATAAGACCAGGCAAAAACAGGGTCAAGATCATAATGACAGGAATAATATGTGCTTTACGACACATAAGTACCGCCTTTTTAAGTTAGTCACCTACGGTAACTAACTGATTACACAGATTTAAAAACGATTACACAGATCAGATATGATTCAGGACACTATATCCCTGTTCTTCAAAAAAAAGATCACCTGCATTAAACACCAGACGGTGTAATACAGCTGATAATAGGCAAGCATTTTTGCATTATCTGGGCAATATTCACTATAAACTCCCCAGCAATATTTTTTATATTTTAAGACAAATCATCTCCTTTGTCAAGGTATTTACTGTATCTTTGCCTGATCAAAAAGTAAGAGTAATCCCTAAACTATAATAATGACTGTTATCTTTATAAGCCTCCCGGTATAAACTATAATTGGCATTTAAAACAATCCAGTCATTGAGGTAATAATCAATACCTAGTGTATAAGAATCAGCGCCTACCCCGGACACTTCATAAAAATCGTCCAGCAAACTAGTGAGAGTACCATCACTTGGTGTCCCATTTTGATTAAGAGTGAACTGCAGCACTTCAGCATGAACATAATCTGCGCATATAGTCCAGAGCGGCCCAATATTCTGGCTGATCCGAGCTTCATAGGCGTATTTAGTAAATCCCCCCAATCCGGGGGATAAACTGAAAATTCCGGTATTACTTTGCCTGGTATTAGTATTATAAAGTACTATCTCTTTTTCAATATCAGGATGGTATTCATAATCAGAATAGCCCAAATACAGCGATGTCCCGGCCGGGAAGACTTCGGTGATGCCCAAAGTCCAACCAGATTGCCTGATAGTCTCACTGGTATTCTTAGCAGCAACAGCAACCTGCCTGGGGTTACCCCATCTGGTCTGAGTATTGATGGTAAAACTATCGGTCTTTACCTCATAGGTATTATTGACGAGGTTATAATCTAAATCAATTATTGTTTTAAAAGCGCGGCTGGTTGCACTTCCGGCACCGGGCCAGACACAAAAAGACGCCGTGGCCCCAAAGCCATAACCGTCAGCCTCATATCCAGCTACCTGCGGAGTAATAGAGTAATTACCCCGGAAACTGAGGTCCTCTGCCAGCTTTAGATTCAATCCACCGCTATATGTATTTATGGCTTTTGCGCTCAGATCAGAATCGCTGTAAATATAGCTTAAATTAAGGTCCAGTTTATTAGTTAAACTGAACCTGCCGGCAGTATAATTTGCCAGATAAGAATCTGGCCCTACAGTTAAGGAAGATCCTATCTCCGCACCGGCATACAATAATGCCGGCAACAAAGCCGGCATTACCACGAACCATAAAAATAAGGCTAATACCTTTTTCATTTGTTTGGCAGTCCCTTTTGTCTTTGCTGGATGACCGCCTGGCGCTTAGCCGGCGGCAATTGCCGGAATCTTTGCAGTTTTTGCTTTAATTCCCGGCGTTCCTGCGGAGTCAATTGCTGCCACCGGCGGTAATTCTGCCTGATCTGCTGGCGTTCCTGCAGACTGAGCTTTTGCCAGCGTTGATAATTCTGTTTGAGCGCCTTTTTTTCTCCCGGGGAAAGCTGCTGAAAACGCTGCCAATTAGTCCTGATCCTGGCCTGTTCTTCCGGTGGCAATTCCCTGAATTGTTGCAGCCGGGTTTTGATCTCCTGTTGTCGTTCCGGACTTAATTTCTGCCAATCATGCTGCGCTTGCCGCAGGGACTCTTTTTGCTCCGGGGTCAGCTTTTGCCAGCGCTCCAGGTTAGTCTCCTGTGCCTGCAGTATGCCGGCAGCCAGCAGAAAAATCATTAACAGGCTTGTCCTCTTCCACAGTCTAATTATTTTCATCGTGGTCACCTCTTTTGTTCTCTGTTACTACAGGTACCGTAGCCGACAATATGTCATAGTTTTCGATCAGGTCTAATTTATCTATTAACTCATAATCCAGCAAAATATCCAGATTATCAATAATTTCCTGGTCTGCTTCTGCCGGCGCTGAATACAATTGAGGCGCTTTCAAAGATACCAGTAAGATAAATATCATAATGAGCAACCTGCCCGGATTTTGCATGATCATCCTTTCAACTGCTCTGCTTCAGAGAAATTCTCCAGCAGATCCAAATCCTGGATCAATTCATAGTTTTCCATTAACTCTAATTCCTGCACTATCTGCAAGTCAGCAGGAATTATTTCTGGCTCCCGCCGGCCAAGGCGGGTACTGCTGATAATAATGAACAGCAAGGCAATTGCTCCAGCTAAAGCTGGCACCAAGCGGCGCGGGATAAGCAGACTCCGCCACCAAGCGCCTGCCGTTTTCTCAGCTTCTAATTTCTGATAAACCTGATATTGGAAATCCTGCCAAAAAGCAGATGATTTTTCTTGTTCTAACTCCTCTTTGGAAAACAGGATTAAGGTTTTTCTTTTCTCTATATATGCTGTCCGGCACATGGGACAGGTTTCTAGGTGCCTGGCTATTTCTGACATTACCGGGATATCAAGTTCCCGGTAATAGTAGCTGGCCAAAGACTGCTGAATTTTCTTGCATTCCATGATAACCTCTATACTTTGAATTCTTTTAACGCGGCCTGCAGTTTCTGTACCGCCCGGAATAAATGGGTTTTTATTGTCCCTTCTGCTAACCCGGTAATCCCGGAAATTTCGCCGATCTTTAATTCTTCAAAATGTTTCAAAATAAAGATCTCCTTTTGTTGCCGGGGTAAAGCCGCAAGTGCCTTATCCATTAATCGTTTCAGGTCCCCATTATCTATTAACCGCTGTGGGTCACCCTCACTGCTTGGATCTGGTATGCTGTTTTCCAAAGTTCGTTCCTGGTCTTCGTCTTCCCCTGCCACCTGGCTGAAATTGAAAGTGAAGCGGTTAACCAGATAATGGTGTCGATGGTAGCTGCGGCACAAGTTCAGTAATATCTGGTAAAACCAGGTCTGGAAACTGGCTATACCGCGAAAAGTATGTATGTTTTTAAAGACCCTGATAAATCCTTCCTGCGCCAGGTCCTTAGCGTCTTCCGGCTGGCTCACCAGGTGCAAGCAGAAATAATAGGCTCTCTTCTGGTATTTTCCCAAGAGCAATCCGAAAGCTGCCTGATCGCCATTCTTGATCCTTTCAATCAACTGAAGATCCACATCCTTACTTTCCACTCTCTACCTCATTAGACGCCTGATCCGCAAAATAGTTTACCTTAGCACTAAGTCTGTTCTTAGGACTTTAGACCTACTTCCATACTTACTTCCACAACTAATACCTACTTACTATCACTAATTCTCCAGTATCTTCTGGACTGGCAGCGTAAAGATAAACCTGCTGCCTTCATTAATGGTACTTTCTATCCTGATCGTGCCGCCATGCCCTTCAATGATCCTTTTGACCAGGGGCAAGCCCAACCCGGCCCCTTCGGTCTGGCCGGTAAAACTTTCTTCTATCTGGTAAAACAGCTGGAATATTTTATCCTGTTCTTCAGGCGGGATTCCCGGTCCGTTGTCAGCGACACTGAATTCGAATATTTCCCCGGGCATTTTCCGGCCGCTGATCTTGACAGATTTTTCGTTTTTGCTATTGAATTTAATGGCATTATCAATAAGGTTAATGAATACTTCTTTGATCTTTTCCTGGTCCACAAAAAGGCTGTTAATACCTTTGCAGGAATCGTCAACTTCCAGCTGTAAGCCTTTTTGCCTGACTGCTTCCTGGAAATGGCCGCATATTTCCTGGCATATATCCTGCAGGTTTACCACGGTACGGTTCAATTCCAGTACCTTACCTTCGACCATGGTAAAAGCCAGGAGTTTATTAACCAGACTGGCCAGCTGATGGCCTTGCCGGTCAATATCCTGGAGCGCATTGCTCTGAAATTCAGGGAGATTTTTTTTTGTTTCCTGGTCCTGCATCAGGATGGCTGAATAGCCCAAAATACTGGTCAAAGGAGTTCTTAATTTATGCGAGATGATTGCCAGGAAGTTTTGTTTCAACATGCTTTCTTTCTTAGCTTCAGTGATATCCCGCAGTAAGATAATATAGCCTAAGATCTTTTTTTGTTCGTCATTGATCCTGGTTGTAGAGCATACCAGGAAATAATTTTTTCCCTCACGCCTTTTTATCTCGTAGTTGACAGACCAGGCGATGTGCTCCGGTAATAAGGCAGAAAAGTCATAATTACCCCGTAAGGTGTCCAAAAAATGATGCCGCAGCAGCTGGCTCTTTTCCATTCCCAGCAGTCGTACCGCGGATTCATTCAGCATGAGTACCTGATAATTGGCATCAGTCACTACCGCGCCATCACTCATTCCTTTAAAGACCGCCTCGATCTCTTCTTTCTTCTCCCGTACCTCTTTGAAAAGACGGGCATTCTCTATTGCCACGGCTGCCTGGGCAGCCAGGGCTTCCAGTATCTGCTGGTCTTCCGCGCTAAAGATCCCGTTATTCTTTTTATTAATAACTTCCATGATCCCGCTGATCCTGTCTTTATAAAGCAGCGGCACGCACATCATGGATTTAGTTTTAAAACATGATTTAGTATCGGCCCGGGAACACCAGCGTGTATCTTGCTCGACATCATTAACAATGAGCGCTTTTCTTTCCTGGGCGACCCAGCCGGCGATACCCTCTCCTGTTTTTAGCCGGATCTGTTTTACCTGCTCGCCTTTCTCTCCTAAGGCAATATCAAAGACCAGTTCATTAGTTGCCGGATCCAACAGCATCAGGCTGGCGGCTTCAGCTTTCACTACTACCGCTGCCTGCTCCATAATAATGGTCAGCAACTTATCCAGGTCCAGGGTTGAATTCAGGATCTTGTTTATTTCCAGTAATTGAGCCAGGTCCTTGGCATCCATAAAGCTCCAGAATAAAAGAATATTTTGCCGGTTATCTTTTTAAAATAGCCCTATCCAATCGTGGACGGCAATCCAGGCAGAAAGAAGGATACTTAATATCGATCTCGTGCAGGTTACGGGCATGATACATCAGGCACTTCTTATCCTGGCACAGGCTAAGCCCCAGCAGCAAAGCTATTTCCCGCAAGACCAGTTTCAGGATGCGGGCCTGAAAGACCGCTTCATTGGCCGGCATTTTATAGAACTCGGGACGCAAACGGGTCAGGGCTACGAGGCCCATCCTCCGGTTATGTTCCTCGCGGTTATAGATGAAATCATCTTCTGATTCAGAAATATCCGCTTCCACCAGCCCGATCAAAAACTTTTGTTGGTCATTATTAAGCAGGTGAGCTAAGCGGGCCAGGACAAACGCTGGAGTGGCTTTTTCCGGTAAGGCCACAGGAGAATGGATCTCTACGGACAGGACATTACCTTTTAATTTATCTCTTACTTGTGCCGCGAGCAAAGTAACCAACGATTCTGGTATCTGTCCTATAGGGACAAGGCCAATTCTGATCATAACACCGGTAAACCTTAGGTAATTTTTGGGTTAAGCGCTTCTTGCAGCACATCAGCCAATTTATCAACCAGGATGAATTTCACTTGCTCCCGTATTTCCTGGGGGATATCTTCCAGGTCGCCTTCGTTCTTTTTAGGCAAAATGATCGTCTTGATGCCAGCCAAGTGCGCCGCCAGTACTTTTTCTTTGATCCCCCCTACTGGCAGGACCTCGCCGCGCAAGGTGATCTCCCCGGTCATGGCCAGGTCATGTTTGATGGGCCTATCGCTTAAAACCGAAACCAGCGAAGTAGCCATAGTGACACCGGCAGAGGGTCCGTCTTTCGGGATAGCTCCTGCGGGAACGTGCACGTGGATATCCATGGTCTCAAAGAAATCGTCAGCGATATCCAGGTCCTGGGAATGAGACCGGATATAGCTCAATGCCGCCTGGGCTGATTCTTTCATTACATCGCCC
>DJVG01000029.1 GCA_002441095.1 Elusimicrobia bacterium UBA6262 | reverse complement strand
AGGATCGGATTTAAAATACTCGGCTCTCCAATGGAGCCGTAAATAATGCTGTCTCCGTATGCTGGCTCAGTATCTACCGGCAGCTTCGGCACAACTGATCTGTTGTTGTGGTTTTCCAGATAGTAAAAAACCGCTCCGCCAATAAGAACAATACATAGCAAGGCCAAGATAATTTTCTTAGTCACTAGTTCCTCCAGAATATGATTCTAAGGGTGGAAGTAGCTGGATTTTGGTTAAGTTATTATTGTTGAGATAAGCGTTGGCAACCCGGGTGATATCTTTAGCCGAGACTGCTTTTAAGTCAGCCAGGTATTGGCTGTCGTATTCGTATCCTTTTTGTAAGAGCTCATAAAAGCCCAGGTAAAAAGCGATACTCTGGTTAGTTTGGCGGCTCAGCAGGTATTGGCCGGCCAGGTATGTTTTAACGCTGTTTAATTCCTCTTCCGGGACCGGGACGGTTTTCAGCGTGTCAATTTCCTTCATGATGGATCCTTGCGCCTGATCCAGGTTAAACACGCTTAATCCGAGATACAGGCACAGCGTACTGGTAAAAAGACGCGATGGGTAAAAAGAATCCAGCTCATAGGCTAATCCCTGCTGTTCCCGCAAATTGACAAAAAGGCGGGAATTCATTCCCCCGCCCAGCAGTGTGGAAATAACTTTTAAGACCGGGTAATCCTGGGAAGCTACGGATGGCACCAGGTACCCATACATTAAGTAAGCTTGTTTAAACTTGGTCTCGTTAGTCACTTCCTGGATATCAAAACGTTTTGGCGTGGCCGGCGCAGCGCGCAAGGCCGGCATGGCAAAAGACTCTTCTGACAGTGCCGGAAAATACCCTTCCAGCAGTTTAATGATGCTTTTTTTGTCTATATTGCCGACTATGACCAGGATCATGTTTTCCGAACGGTAATACTCCTCATAAAAAGCCATGATCTGATTCCGGGTAATATTCTGTATTGTCTTTTTATATCCGATCACCGGTTTATGATAAGGATGTTCGCTATACATCTTTTCATGCAGCAGATCAAGAGAGACCGTAAAAATGGAATCTTCCCGGGTCCGGAAAGCGGCTAATATGTTGGCCTTTTCTTTTTCAACTTCTTCTTGGGGAAAAGATGGATTCAAAACACAGTCAAAAAACACATTGCTGAGCGGTACAAAAAAGTTCTTAAAAACAGTGGCGCTGACCAGCGCATAATCCTCATCGCAGGAACCACTAATGCTAGTGCCAAGCGATTCTGTCTCTAAAGCGATCTGTTTTGCGGAACGTGTATCTGTCCCTTTGTATAGAAGTTGCTGGATAAAATTGGCTATGCCGGCCTGGTTTTCATCTTCGCTAAAAGCGCCGGCTTTAATGAACAGGTTCATCGCTACTACTTCGCTGGATTGCTCATATAGATGGATGAGCGTCAGGCCATTGGAAAAAACCGTCTTAGTCGGAGCATTGGCTGCGGCCAGGATCGCCGGCTGCCCCAGCAGGATAGTTAATATCAAGACAGAAAGTAACTTCTTCAATTATTTCCCCCCATCTCCGGCAGTAATAATATGGAGGTGTAATTATGGCTCAAGTATTTCTTAGCTACCCGGATTATATTATCTTTGGATACACTGTTAATCTCAGCCAAATATTTTAAAGCATATTCTACTTTGGCGATACTGGAATAGTAGCCTAGAGTATTAGCCTTGTCAGCAGAAGTTTGATTATCCAGTATAAAACCTGCTATCAGCATCTGTTTGGCTTTGGCCAGTTCGTTGTCGCTCACTTCAGCAACCCTGAACCTGCTGATCTCTGTGGTAATAGCATTGGTCACCTCCGGTATCCGGTTAGGCGGATAGATGGAATTGACCAGGAAAATGCCATTGCCTCTCTGGCTCATAAAACTACTGTTGATATTATATACTAATTGTTTTTCTTCGCGCAGGGATTCATTCAATCTGCTGGAACGCCCTTGGCCCAGCATTATGGATAAGAGATCCAGGGCATACTGGTCCTTGCTGTTAATAGCCGGTCCAAGGAAACCGATCACATGGTAAACCAGGTTGACCTTGAACGGCAATTCGATCTTACGGGGAAAAGGATCATCGTATGACTCAATGATGACCGGAGGAGATTTTTTTACGACTGGCTTAGCTTTAGCAGAAACCGGGAATAATTCTTTAATCCTGTCCCGTGCTTCTTCCCGGGGAAAATCACCGGATAAGATCACAGTCATATTTGCGGGTTGATAGTTCTTAGCATAGAACTTTAGCAGGGTTTCCCGGCTGAAAGACTTGATATTGTCAGCGGTCCCCAGGGTAGGCAGGCGGTATGGCGCCCGCTTGAAGATAGATTCATTGAATTTATTCCAAAGGTAAGCATGCGGGTTGTCATTCTGCCGCTTGATCTCTTCCAGCACTACCAGTCTCTCATTTTCTAATTCATTGGCATTGAAACTGGCATTCTGGACCATATCCGCCAGGATGGTGAGAGCTTCTTCCCAGTAGGCACTGGGCACATTGATATAGTAATAAGTGAAATCCTTGCTCGTGGCCCCGTTGATCATCCCGCCTTTTGATTCTACTGCCCGCTGAATAGAATTGACCGGCCTGGTAGTCGTACCTTTAAACAGCATATGCTCGATAAAATGGGAGATACCGTTGGTTTCCGGGGTTTCATTGCACACTCCTGTTCTTAACCAGATCTGGACCGAAACGATCGGCTTGGCTGTGTCCCGTAATAACAGCACGCTCAAGCCATTATCCAGATGCTGTTGTTCCAGTCCAGCGAAGAGATCGTCGGCTAACAGGGCGACAGGCAGCAGTAGAAAAATTATAAGTATGTAAAACAGGGATTTCATTCTCATATTTTTCTATTATAGGGATTATCACCTCAAAAATCAAGCAAAAAGGCAAATAAAAAAGCACGGGAAAAATATCCCTGTACTGATTTATGAAGATAAGCTATTTAATTAAAATCTTACTCTAAGGGATATTCTATAATTATCGCCCAGGTCCCCTTGCTCTGTTGCCTGGTTTTTGCACTTTTTGCAGGAATTGACATAGGCAATATCGCTGGTCTTATTTCTTCTTTTTGGCTTTCTTTTTCGCGGTGGGTTTTTTAGCCTTTTTCGGTTTGGCGGGTTTTCTTTTTGTTGCTGCTTTTTTAGCTTTCTTAACCGCTTTTTTCTTGGACTTAGGAGTGGCTTTTTTAGTTTTTCCAGCCAGCATGGTTTCAATGATCTTTAACGCGGCCAGGGTTTTGTCTTTTTGGTCAGCTACCAGCACCACCACATCCTTATTGGTAGCGCCGCAGGCAGACATGATTTTCTTTTTATCATCGGCATTAATGCCGTATTGAGGCAGTTCATCGGTGGAGATAAAACCTTTGACCCCGGCTTTATCCATGATCTCTTTTTGCACCCGATTGCTCAGGGGATCATTTTCTAAGAGGACACCATTAGCACCGCTGACCTTCACGCCACCCACGATGCCGCCGCCTTTAATCACTCCGGCAATGATATGAGATGCTGTCTTGCTAAAAAGCTTGGTCAGTTCCTGGATCATGATAACCTCCTGTTTTACAGGTCTATAGTTGTATGGTGTGGATGTTAGTATGGTTATTAGATTCCAGTATTAGGTCTAAACCAAAGACTTATTACTAACTTCCATACCTACTTCCATAACCTACACCTTTTATTTATCTATTAACCCGATATCAGCTATGATCACCTTGCCGGTATATTTTTTAGCTGCCGGTTGGCTAAACCCTATTTTGGGAAAGCCCAAGGTGACTGTCACTGCTGCGGCAATGCAGCTTCCCAGTGCTTGGCCGGTATCAGCGTTCAATCCGCTGGGAATATCTATACTTATTATATTTACACCACTTACATTCAAATCGTCAATAATTTTTTTATATAATCCCTGGATCTGGCCATGGCTGCCGGTGCCCAATAAAGCATCTATGACCACGTTAAAATAACGGATTTGATCTTTTAATGAAGGCCAATTATCCTGTACTTTTTGCACGGGTATATGCAGGTTTTCGATGATCGCGAAGTTAAGGCGGGTTTCCAGGCTGGCGCTATCCAGGTTCCCGACAAAAAATACTTCGACCATTTCCCCGTAATGGTAAAGCCAGCGGGCTGCGGCCAGGCCATCGCCGCCGTTATTACCAGGCCCGCAGAATACAGCTATCTTTTTCTTTTTATTAGTCAGCAGTTTAATGGTTTCATCAGCTACTGCTTTGCCGGCGTGATCCATTAGTACCTGGGCTGGGAGGCCATAGGTATTGATGGTTTGGTTGTCGATCGCACGCATTTGCTGGATGGTTACTTTTTTCATGGGCTTGTTTACTTGAAGAATAATTTGTACGCTTCCTGTATGCCGCTGCGGATCATCATGATAGCTATGGCGGTCAGGAAAATATCCCCTACTTTAGAAAACGCTCTCATGCCGTTCAGGCCGATGGCACGGGATATGAGATTACTGTTGATCAAAACTATCCAGGAGATAAACATATTCAGGACTAAGGAGACAAAGGTTGGAAACAACCCAAAAGAATCTATCAATACCAGCGTCGTAGTCAGGACTGCCGGGCCGGTAATGAGCGGTGTGCCAATAGGAAAGATCCCGCCATCATGGTATTGCTTTTCCCGGGTAGCGGCGACTCCCGGCAAGAGCAGATTGACTGATAGTATCAGCAGGAGTATACCTCCCCCGATCTTGAAATCAACAACGGTAATACCCATGATCAGGAAAATTAATTTACCGACCAGCATAAAAATTATGGCGATCGTGGTAGCGGTGATCAGCGATTCGATTATATTTTTGCGCTTTTCCGCGGTAGTCATCTCTGCGGTCAAACTGAGGAAAATAGGCAATACGCCGAAAATATTTATAGCGACGAATATAGGGATGAAGCTGAGCAGGTATGGCTTGATATAGATGTAGAGCTCGCTCATTATAATTTTATCTCCCTTAATAATTGGGCTGCCACTTCAGGCAAAAGCGGCTGGATCTGGGAGCCGGTCCCCACTTCAAATCCGGATAATTCCAGCACCTGGGGAGTGATCTCAATATGCCAATGATAGTCGTCTTTAATGGTCGCCCAGTAACCTTCGCGCTCGCGCATATAAGGGGCAGAATGAAGCATGAAATTCAAGGGTGGGTCATCCAGGACCGTCTCGATGCGTAGCAGGCTGTTTTTCATTATTTTAGCCAGGTTGAGCAGGCTCTCCTGAGATTCTTTGAGAAAATCGCAATTATGCTTTTTCGGCATAATCCAAACCTCAAAAGGAAAACGGCTGGCAAAAGGAGTGACCGCGATATAACCGTCATTTTCCTCAACCACTCTTTTGGTATCCCGCAATTCCTGGGTGATCACATCGCAATAGAGACAGCGGTCTTTGTAGCTGTAATACTCCCGGGAATGATGAAGCTCGTCCTTGATCGTTTTGGGGGTAATAGGCAGGGCGACCAACTGGGAATGGGCATGGCAGAGACGGTATTTGCTGCCCTTGCGCTGGTTCTTAAAGATCAGGGCATATTTAAAACGGCGGTCTCCTTCCAAGTCACGCATTCTGGACTGATAGGTACTGAAGATCTTATTAATTTGCTCGATCGGAAGATTGGATAAATTCTTGACATGTTCAGGAGTTTCAATAATGACCTCGTGTGCGCCGACATTGCTCATCAGGTCATACATGCCTTCCGGCCGGCGGTCCGGGTCAGTTTCGATCTGCAGGGCAGCTTGTTTGGATACGATCACGCGCACTTCCCACCCCGGTGTATCAGCGGCGGTGCCGGGGGTTCTCAAGGCAAATATTTCCTTGCCGCTGACTTTTTCATTACCCGGACAGAATGGACAGACCTTCCACTCTGTTTTTTCCTGGGAAGCGAGGGAAGTAAAGAATTCCTGTTCCTTTTCAGTGCCAGTGATGATCCATTGCTCGGTAAAAGGGTCTTTCCTGATCTCGGTCATTGCTCCTCCATAATTAAGACAATTTCAAATGAATTCCACATTTAGCATTCAGCATCTAGCATTTAGCTCACAATTACTCCAGCGTATCCCACTACTTCGTTATTGTCCCCGGTTACCGTACCGCTCGTGTCATAACTTACCAGCTGGGCCTGGGTAGCGCCCAATGCTTTAGCTGCAAATAACATTACTGCGGTAGGCGCTACGCCGCACATGCTGATATTATATTCACTGACTGTGCGTAATAATTTCTCCGGCTGGAGAGATAATATATTATTAATCGCTAGATTGTCTTTTTCCTTGGCCTTGGCGAGGCTTTCATAATGGGTCATATCTGACGAGGCCAGGACCAGTACTTCCTGTTTGCTTTCTTTGATCGCGCCGGCTATACCTACGCCCAGGATACGGCATATTTCCAAAGACTGGGTCCCCAGGATAAGTGGCACGATCTTGATATCTTTGCGGAAATACTGGAGAAAAGGCAGCTGAATTTCCAGTGAGTGTTCCTGCGCGTGGGCGCTATTATCAAGTGAAACAGTGCCGCCGCATAATTCAGTTATCTTCTGGCCTAAAGCAATGTCCAGGCCCACCGGCCCGCAAGGCGTGTTCCAGTCATCACTATCAGCCAAAGAAACCAGATAGCCCCGGCCAGTGTGATTTGGGCCGATCATCACAATAGTCCCCGGGATCTTAACGCTCGCATATACCTGGGCGGCTACTTTCCCGGAATACAGCCAGCCGGCATGAGGGACCATGATGCCGACGGCTTTACGGGAGGTGACTTTTTTGTTTGGCAGGAATGAATCTATGGTTTTGATGATACTGTCTTCAGTGCCTGGATACCAGGTACCGGCATATACTGCTTTTCTGGACATACCTTGCTCCTATGCCCAAAATTGTATCTCAATTATCCTGTAAAGTCAAGAGCGCGCAATGCTTTTACTGTTGACCGCTGACCGCGGACTGTCTCTAAATCTCCTGTATCCAGCCATTATTCAAATTAAGCTGTTTAAGCTTGCCAAGAACCAGCTCATACTCTTCCCTGGTAACTTGCCGGTTTAACTCTGGAATACCGCACGCCAGATGCCGGGGAGTGTATTGGCTCATAATACTCAGGTAAGTTTGAGTGTTGATCTTGCTGGCTATAAATTCCAGGATCTTCGAGCTGCCGGCAATATTTCCCGGCAGCACCAGGTGGCGGATGAGCAGTCCTTTTCTGGCGATCCCCTCGGCATCAAGCTGCAGATCCCCGACCTGGCGATGCATCTCCAGCAAGGCAGCCTGATTTATCTCCCAATAATGCGGAGCCTGGGAATATTTTTCTGCCATAATATTATCGCTGTACTTAGCATCAGGCAAATAAATATCGATAATGCCGTCCAGCAGTTTGAGCGTGGCCAGGTTTTCATACCCGCCGCAGTTATAAACCAAGGGTAGTTGAAATCCCTGTCCAATTGCTTTTTCCAGTGCAGCCAGGATTTGCGGGATATATATAGTTCCTGTTACCAGGCTAATGTTGTGGCATTTTTTGCTTTGCAAGAAGAGCATGATCCTGGCCAGTTCCTCGACGGAAATGGCGGTCCCGTTGCCCAACTGGCTGATGGGATAATTCTGACAAAAGTCACAGCGCAGGTTGCAATGGGTAAAAAATATCGTTCCTGAGCCGGTCGAACCGCTGAGCGGCGGTTCTTCGCCAAAATGGGCATTAAAAGAAGAGACCTCGGGAGACAATCCGGCCTGGCAGAAACCATGGGCGTCTTGTTGCCTGTTGACATGGCAGTCCCGCGGGCAGAGGCCGCAATTTGCCAGCTGCCGGTAAGCTTGTTTAACCCGTTCAGACAAGATGCCGTTGCGCTGCAGTTTCAGGTAAGACGGGGTAGGCATATTAGAAGCTTTTGCCGATGAGGATGACGGTCAAGATGATAAACATTACCAGAGAGATAGCGAGCAGGAAAAACGTGGAAATAAAAGGGATAATGTAAACCGAAATTGCTTTGCCGGTGTGCAGGTGGTAGATGAGCTTAAGGCTTTTTACCTGCAGGGCCAGGATCCAAATAATAATTAACAGGTAAAAGAAAAGGTAGAGAAAATGACTGCCAGATCCCAGTCCCCTGCTCAGGATAGCCACGGCCGGCAAAAAGATCAGCGGCAGGAGAGTGGCTCCGAAAAGAATAAAAAGATTATTAATGCTGCCTTCTGTTTTGTGCCAGGAAGCGATGAAATGGAACAAGGAGGTCATCAGTATCCAGAACACGACAAAGGCAATAATTTTAGCCAGGTAACCAACCGTAAGCATGCTGGTAACTTGTACCGAGCCGTAATTATCGATCAATAATACCGCTACGCTTTGGCAGAATAGGCTGATAGCCACCGTCAAGAAAGAAAACCAAAGAGGTTTTTTATAGAGTAGTAGTTCGTTGAATCCCTGGTCCGGGTCCACGATTATCTTAGAGATGATGCCCAATCTTTCCATTTTTTACTCCATTAAATAGGCTAGCCGGGTATCGCTTTTACTCAGGGCTTTTGTCACTTGCGCCAGGTTGTTTTCTTCGCTTTTACGATTGAACATTTCAAACACCTTTTCCATGGGGGAATATTCCTTGATGATATAGGGTTCCCCTTTTAGCCCTGCCAGATCTGCTGCTACTTGAATGGCATCCGGAAGATTTCCCAGTTGATCGATCAATCCTTTATTCAAGGCTTGTTCACCGGTAAAGATAGAACCATCAGCCAGCTGTTTTACCTGGTCATAGGTCATTTTCCGGCCAGCGACGATCACTCTGATAAATTGTTCATAGCTGTTATCGATCAAACCTTGCAGGAGCTGTCTTTCTGATTCTTCCGGGGAACGCCAATAGGCGCCGATATCCTTGGCTTTGCCGCTTTTGACCACTTCCATTTTTACACCGATCTTCTTAAAAAGTTCCTGCATATTGCCGAAATTAAAGATCACGCCGATACTGCCGGTGATAGTTGAGGGATTAGCGATGATCCGGTCAGCAGCGCAGGAAATATAATAAGCGCCGCTGGCCCCGACATCTCCCATGGAAACAACTACCTTTTTGCCGCGTTGACGGAGTTTATTTACTTCTTCATAGATCTCCTGGCTGGCGCCAGTACTGCCGCCTGGCGAATTGATCCGCAATACTACGGCTTTGACATTCTTGTTCTTATCGATCTTCCGCAGCCGCTCAATAATAGCGTCTGATCCGGAGAGGAATCCGGGGAACATTGAATACTGGCGTTCAACAAATATTTCGCCATAAATATAGACAATGGCAATGCCGTCCTTGCCGAGTGAAGGCAATTCCATTTTCCCTGATTCCTTAACCGAAAAAACCGGTGATTGTTTAAAAACCAGGACCAGTCCCAGCAGGACGGAGAGGCCGCATAAAGCCAGCAATAAATAGGCAAACAACGTCTTTCTATCCATAGATCAAACTCCTTATTTGGTTAGCGTGCTATTAATCTTCAATATTATTTTTTTTATGCAGCAGCAGCAGTTGCAGCTCGCCCTTTCTTTTCTGCAGCTCTACCAGTTCCAGCTGTTTTAAGACGATATCAATTTCCAGCTGGTCTAATCTTTTCATGATCCCGTCAGCAGTCAAACCACTCTTAGCGCACATTGTATCCTCCTCATGAAATACAAATCCTAAATCCTAATATCGAAATCCTAAACAAATTCTAAATTCCAAACAATTATATTTCCATTTTGAACATTTGAAATTGTTTAGAGTTTAGAAATTAGATGTTAGAGATCAATCTTTACCTGGAGTCAATTATGATCGTCACCGGGCCATCGTTGGTCAAATTTACCTGCATGTTTGCCCCAAAAACACCGCTGGCTACAGGGACCGCTCCTTTTTTCAAACGATCAAGAAAAGCCTGGTATAACTTTTGGGCTTTTTCAGGTGGAGCTGCCTGGATAAAATCCGGGCGGTTTCCGCCAGTGGTATTAGCATAGAGGGTAAATTGAGAAACCACCAGCAGTGAACCCTGGGCCGCCTTAATATCGAGGTTCATTTTACGATCCAGGTCCGGAAAAATGCGCAGTGAAAGTATTTTGTCAGCTAAGAAAACAGTATCATTAATGCTGTCTTCCTTATGGATACCGACTAGGATCAGGTAACCCTGCTTTATTTCCGCAGACACAACATGGTCAATCTCTACGCTGGCTTTTTGTACTCTTTGTATCACAACCCGCATGAAAAAGCAATCCTATTCTACCTTTAGATATTTAAAAGTAACCGCTTTGCGATATTGGGCATGAGAATCCCAGATGCAGGAAAAAGCGACCATATTCTGGTGAGCGCGGGCAGAATCTGTACCCCTGGCATTTAAACTGAACGGGATCATTCTGGTTTCTCCAGGAGCCAGGGTATTGATGATTTGTTCTTTGGCGCCATGGCAGTTCATATAGGGAACCACGAGGTAATTTACTTTTACATTTCTTTGGGTAGCTGTAGAAATATTTTTTATTTTTACCTGGACCACCTGATTTTTGCCGGTAATTAATTTATCCGGGGTCTCCAGGCTGAGCGCAATATCCAATAATCCCCAGTCATTCCTTAGGCCGGTAAAAGAGGCAGCGCCGGCGATCGCCCATTCGTTAATGCTATATGGCCCTAACCTGCCCCATAGTCCCCTGGCCAGGTCGTGCCAAAACATTCCCTTGATCCGGCCGTCTTTGGAAATTTGGCGATGAGCCAGCATCATGCGGTCATAGAATTCCTGCGGCCCAGGAGGATTGACCGTGAACTGGTGCAGGTTCCAGTCTACCACATCACCGCCGAAAAGGTTAACCTGGTTTTTGCCGACATAGCGATTCCAGACTTTGAGCAGGTCATTGAATTGTCCCCGGTTACATTCGTAAAGCATGAGCGCATCAACGGCAGCGCCGGCAGCATTCATCATGATCGGATCCTGGCCATGTTGCCAGCCTTTTTCCCAGCTCAGGGTAAAACACCACAGGGGTTTAGTAGTATTGACCTTAGCAATTATCTCCTTGACCATAGTCGCTATATAATGGGCTCGCCACCAGTTCCACTGGTCGACAAGTTTCATTTTTTGCCGTTTCTGGATCTCATTGCCCAGCCAGCTCATTCTGCCCATTTTTCCCAGCTTGGCCCATTTTTCCGGTAGTTCCGGGTTCATGTCAGCTACAAATTTATCTACCATTTCGTAGCCGCCAATAGCATTGCGAATATAGTCCAGGCCGATGTAATCAACTCCCGGAGTATTAGCCAGGCGGGTAAGCAGCGCAATTATATCAGCGCGGCGCTTCTGATCACCGATAGATATTGAGCGCGTAGGCACACAGGTCCCGGCCTTACTATTATAGTTGTAGGCAAATTCATAATTAGTCTTATTGATAGTGTCGCCAAAAGTCAGGAAACAAGCCACCCAAGCGCCGAATTTAAACCCCTTGGCATGAGCAGCTTTGGCAAATTTTGGCACAAAATTTATATTGGATTGTATCCACGGGGAATTACTATCTATCCTGGCGCCCCAACTGGCAGTCTGCCCGGCCAGGTACCAGATGGTATCAGCGGTCAAATAGTCAGCCCAGGCAAAAATATTTTCCCAGTTCCCAATATCGCCGTCAGGGCTTTTTATTTTCGCTGTTTCCAGCATCGCCGAGCTTTCCAGCGTCAACACACCTATTCCCGGTTTTATAGCTGGAGGATTTACCCTCTCTATTTCAAATTCACTGGTTAATATCCGGGGTTTTCCTTTTTCTTGGGGAATGGTCAATTTAGCGGTATAAAGACCTTCCGGGGTATTCCAGGGCACCGGCCAGGTAGCTTCATATATATGTAAGCTGGGATTATATTTCAGCAGAGCGGCTTTTTTACCTCCGACAGAATCTACCGGCTTATTGTTTCTTTCCACAAATACCAGTAAATTCATTTTACTCAGGGATCTATCCCGGGAATCAAAACTAAACTTTACCAGCTCAAAATGGCGGTATTTTTTCTGGTAAGTCCTAAGGCTGGCAGCTTTATTACGGTAATAAAAATAGTAGGAATGGATAGAGGCTATTACCACTACGATCAAAATGATAATAGTAAGGATGGTCAGGAAGTGGATCGGCAACTGAAAGCGCTGCTTTCTCCTGGTACGCTGATTACGCTTTATTTTGGCTATGGGCTTAGGCTGTTTATAAGGCATAATATTAATTAAACTTTCTATTAAAGTAAGTTATTAAGATAATTTATAATTACTAACAATATCAACGCTTTTGGAGATAGCTTCATCTAGCTTATCAGGTGCTTTGCCGCCAGCCTGGGCCAGGTCTGCGCGTCCTCCGCCACTACCGCCTACAACTGTAGCTACTTCTTTGATGATTTTTGCGGCATGCAAGCCTTTGGCGGTCAGATCATCGGTAACCATGCAAATAAGGGCTATTTTGCCATTTTTGAGGCCTCCCAGGATAAAAACCCCGCTCTTCAAGCTGTTCTTTAACTGATCCCCTATTTTACGCAAGTCCTCTGCGTCCGCTTCCTGGAAGGTCTTGGCCAACAAGCTAATACCGTTTATTTTCTTCACTTCACCTAAAAGGTCAATACTATTATTAGAAACGGTTTTTGATTTTTGCTGCTGCAGTTCTTTTTGCAGGGTTTTCACCTGATCTAATAATTTGCTAACCCGGCCGGTTAATTCACCGGTATTTGTCTTCAGGATTTGTTCAAGGTCGGTGATCAATTGGTCCTGCTGATGCAATAATTTGATCGCTTCCTGTCCGGTTACCGCTTCGATACGGCGTACGCCCTGGGCAATACTGGATTCAGATATTATTTTGAATAGTCCGATCTCCCCGCTGTTATGGCAATGGGTGCCGCCGCATAGTTCCATGCTGGTGCCGGTTAGTTCGACCAAGCGAACTTTCTCCCCGTATTTTTCGCCAAAGAGAGCCATAGCTCCTTTCTTCTTGGCTTCTTCCGGTGAGGTTTCTGTGACCATTACCGGCAGATTAGCCCGGACATTGGCGTTGACTATATCTTCCAAGGCAGACAATTCCTTGGCATCAAGAGACTGGTTGTGAGTAAAATCGAAACGCAGGCGTTCAGGTTCGACCAGGGAGCCGGCCTGGGTAATATGATTACCCAGTATCTTTCTCAAGGCGGCTTGCAACAAATGAGTTGCGGTATGATTGCGAGCGATATTATTCCGGCGTTCTACGTCGACAATAATATTGACTTCGTCATTTTTCGCAAAAGTCCCCTGGCTTATTTTCCCTTCATGCACGATCAGTCCCGGGATTGGCCGGAGAGTATGGGTAATGGTGATT
The DNA here is from genome assembly GCA_002441095.1 of Elusimicrobia bacterium UBA6262. Taxonomy (GTDB): domain Bacteria; phylum CAYTYR01; class UBA6262; order UBA6262; family UBA6262; genus UBA6262. The sequence goes on along the minus strand of DJVG01000029.1, from coordinate 2,478 downwards.
TCCCCTGCTGGCTTGACGATCTCCCCGGTATCACCTATCTGGCCTCCGGTTTCCCCGTAACACGGGGTTTTTGCTGTTATTACTTGAACTATATCGCCAGGCCCGGCCTGGGTTACTTGTTTCTTACCTATCACTAGCGCTATTATCGTGCTCTGCGTTTCATATTCATCATAGCCGGTGAAAACAGTGTCCCCTGTTTCCTTATGGAGCAGTGAATAAAAAGAAAGGTCCTCAGCGCCGGATCCCTTCCAGGCTGACCGGGCTTTTTCTCTTTGCTGTTCCATCTCTGCAGAAAATCCGATTTCGTCTATTTGGAAGCCTTGTTCAGCCGCGATCTCTTTAGTCAGGTCTGCCGGGAACCCGTAGGTATCATAAAGCTGAAAGACTATTTTACCGCTGATCACGGTATTTTTAGTTTTCTTCAGGTCCGTAATGATCTCTTCCAATATGGTCAGTCCCTGCTCGAGTGTTTGCTGGAATTTCTTTTCTTCATTAATGATTATATTATAGGTATGTTCTTTAGCTTCGGCCAGTTCTGGGTAGTGGCTTTTCATAGAGTCAATGACCACGCCGGCCAGAGTATGTAAAAAGGTATCATTAATATTCATTAATTTACCATAACGGTGAGCCCGCCGTATCAGCCGGCGCAGGACATATCCCCGTCCTTCATTAGACGGGAGTATACCTTCGCTGCACAGGAATGTGATCCCCCGTATATGGTCAGCGATCACTTTTAAATAACGGTCGATCTTCTCTTCCCGGCCATATTCAACTCCGGCCAGGTCAGCCGTTGTTTGGATGATCGGACGGAATAAGTCAGTGTCAAAGTTTGAAGCTACCCCCTGGACTACGGCGGCTAATCTTTCCAGGCCCATGCCGGTATCAATATTCTTTTGCGGCAAAGGAGTCAGATGGCCGTTTTTATCACGGTCAAACTGGGTAAAAACCAGGTTCCATACTTCCAGGTAGCGGTCGCAATCACAGCCAACTTTACATTCAGGTTTGCCACAGCCGGCTTTTTCTCCCTGGTCATACAGTATTTCAGAACAGGGCCCGCAAGGACCAGTATCACCCATTTCCCAAAAATTGGACTCTTTCCCCAGGCGGACAATGCGCTCGGGTTTGATAACTGATTGCCAGATCTCCGCGGCCTCATCATCATCCTGGTAAATGGTCACCCATAGTTTTTCAGGAGGAAGTTTTACGGTTTTGGTCAGGTATTCCCAGGCCCAATGAATGGCGTCTTTCTTGAAGTAATCGCCAAAAGAAAAATTACCCAGCATTTCAAAAAAAGTATGGTGACGGGCAGTATGTCCCACTCTGTCTATATCATTGGTGCGAAAGCATTTTTGGCAGCTAACCGCGCGGGTGTAGGTCAGCTTGCTTTTCCCCTGGAACATATTCTTGAATTGGACCATGCCGGCGCTGGTAAAAAGCAGAGATGGGTCGCTGGACGGCACCAGCCCGTCGCTTTTTGCCAGGTGATGTTTTTTGGCCTGAAAAAAGTCCAGGAAACTTTGGCGGATCTCATTTGATTTCATACAAGCTCCTAAAAGAAGTTTCAAGTTTCGAGTTACGGGTTTCAAGTTCTAAAACTCGCAACTCGCAACCGGCAAACTCGTAACTTTACTTGTAATACTCTTGTATCGGTTTTACCGTAATACCCTGGTTGCGCAGTGCCACAATACCGTCGACAGCGGCTTCAGCGCCAAAGAAAGTGGTAATGAACGGGACATTGTGTATCAACGCATTTTGCCTGATAATATATCCGTCGCTGCGGGACCGGGTTCCCTTGGGTGTATTGATGATCAGGTCAACCTGCTTATTTTTTATCAGATCAACCATGTCTGGCCGCCCTTCTCCTATTTTAGCCACCTCTTCCACCGTCAATCCCTGGCTTTTCAAAAGCGCACAGGTTTTACGGGTGGAAATGATCTTGAAGCCCAAGTCCAGTAACTTCTTGGCGACCGGGGCAATCCTTCCTTTATCATAGTCATTGACACTGATAAAAACAGTTCCTGATAACGGAAGCGAACTGCCGGCAGCCATTTGCGACTTGGCAAAAGCTAATCCAAAGTTAGCGTCAATACCCATTACTTCGCCGGTGGATTTCATTTCCGGACCAAGAATGCTGTCAATGCCCGGGAATTTGATGAATGGCAGAACTGCTTCTTTAACCGCGGTGTAATTCATTGTTTTTCCGGCTAATGGAACATCCAGGTCTTTAAGTTTTTTGCCGACCATGCAGGCGGCGGCTATTTTGGCTAAAGGTATGCCCGTGGCTTTACTGACAAAAGGGACGGTTCGTGAAGCGCGGGGATTAACCTCCAAGACATAAATAATGTTATCCTTAATAGCATATTGTATATTAAGCAGGCCGATCACCTGCAAAGCCCTGGCCAGCTTAGTGGTGTAATTCCTGATCGTTTCAATTTGCGCGGGGGTGAGGGTGTAAGGCGGTAAAGCGCAGGCGCTATC
>DJVG01000026.1 GCA_002441095.1 Elusimicrobia bacterium UBA6262 | reverse complement strand
TGCCCATTGTCGCTCCGGATGTCGGAGCTCCTCATAGGGGAAAATAACCTTTTCCCCTCTTGACGCTCGGTTACAACGTTACCGTTTCTATCAACTCTGGGACAACCTTCGCTGTCACCCCTTTGCCTAATCCCGCTTTGTTTTTTGGAGGTGCGGGGCGGATTTTCAGCCTCAAGCTGATCCCGATGGATAGACATCCTATCTATCGGGAGAACCGCCATTCATCCATCTATTTATAGTATATCTCATATCTCTTGTCTTAAAAAAGGTGCGGGGCGGATTTGAACCGCCGAATAACAGTTTTGCAGACTGCTCCCTTAGCCACTTGGGTACCGCACCATCTATTTCGATATTCTATTTAAAAATGCCCGCCCCGCACCAGTCTTAAAATATCTTTCTCTTCCTTGCGCTTCAGTCTTCGTCGAAAATTCCTCTGTATGTATTAACCGCAAGGGGCGTCTATTTTTAGTCGCTTTCACTCCACCATTGTTATGCTCAACTATCCTTATAGCCAAAGTTGATGTTGATCCAATATAACGTTTCCCATCTTTCAAACTCTTTAATATATAAACATAATATGTCATTTATTTTCATTGATCCTGCGGCCCGCCACCAAGCTCTGGCGGGCACAGTCCCTTAGCCACTTGGGTACCGCACCGTCGCTCCCCTGCCGTTTGCTTCGCAAATCGAAGCGCAGGGTCCGCTCCACAAGGGGAAACCAATGGTTTCCCCGTTTCATCGTCGCTCACCACACAGAACAGGTTCGCTGAACCCCTTCCTTGGATTGCTTTGGCTAAAAAGCACTTTTTAGCCAATCTTTATATCAAGGGTTCTAATCTGTGCCGCGCCCGCCGGCGCTTTTTGGCGGGTAATCTATCTTAAAAATCTGTGTAATCGTTTTTAAGAAAAAAAGCGGGAGACGGGGTTCCTCCTCCATCGCGTCGTATTTCACGCCGCTCACCCGTCGCCGGCTGCCCTCGCTCGGACCAGTGGCGCTCGGGTCAGCTTCGAACCCTTTACCTGATATTAAGAAAAAAGCGGGAGACGGGGTTCGAACCNNAGGTTGCACTCTACCAACTGAGTTACTCCCGCAATAATGCGCTATCTCGTATTTAATTATTATACTATAAATGAACTGCTTTTTCAAGCATTTTATTTCTATTCTAGTAGTTCTTTTAATAAAATCCCCAGGAGTAAATAAAGCCTCCAAACCTCGCTCAAAGGGGCTCCTGCCCCTATTGCGTTCCATCGCAGATTTGCTTCCAGCAAATCTAAAACGCGATGTCTCTATTACCCCTTGGAGGCTTTATGGGGTTTGGGGGATTTTATGCGAGGAGAGGGAATTGAACCCTCACGGTGTTAACCATACGCACCTCAAGCGTACGCGTCTGCCAATTCCGCCATCCTCGCAAATTTATTTACTTTGAGCCGGAGCTGCTGCTGGGGCAGGTGCCGGGGTACTTGCGGCTGGCGCTACAGGAGTTGTTGCTGGAGTTGCCGCTGGGACTGCCGGAGCAGAAGTAGCTGCCGTTGGCTTCACCACACTGGTGGAATCCTGCCGGGTAACAAAAATATACAGCAAAGTTGAAGTAAACAGGAAGAGTACTGCGGATACCGTGGTGATCTTCTTCAGAGTATTATCTCCGCCGCCGCCGAAAAGAGTCTCAGGAGAACTGCCGCCGCCAAACAATCCGGATAATCCCCCGCCTTTCCCTGCCTGCAAAAGCACAATGACGATCAACCAGATACAAACCAAGATGTGTATTGATACCAGGAATATAAACACTTTAAAACCCCCTATGTCGGTATATCAGGGAATCAGGTGATCAGGGTATCAGCTTTACCTGATATCCTGTTATCCTGATATTCACATCCTGATAACCTGATATTCTGATTTTATTACTTATCTTTTAATGCTGCTATTCCCGGCAATACTTTTCCTTCCAGGAATTCCAGGCTGGCGCCGCCGCCAGTCGATATATGTGAGATCTTGCTGGTAACGCCTGCTTTGGCTACTGCCGCGACTGAATCACCACCACCGATTATGGTAATGGCCCCGGTTTTGGTCGCATCAGCTAAGGCATTAGCAATAGCAATTGTTCCCTTGGCAAAATCATCGATCTCAAATACGCCCATTGGCCCGTTCCACACAATGGTTTTAGCTCTTTTAATAGCTTCAATAAAAAGCGCAATAGTTTTTGGCCCGATATCCACACCGATCATCCCGGCTGGGATATTTTCCCCTACTATTTCTGATTTGGCTCCGGCCTCTAATTTATCCGCTATCAAATGGTCGATCGGCAGGAGAAAAGTTACTTTTTTCTCTTTCGCTTTCGTGAGTACTTCTTTGGCCATCTCCAGGCGGTCATCTTCTACCAGGGAATTACCGATGCTCAGTCCCTGGGCTTTCAGGAAAGTGTAGGTCATGGCCCCGCCGATAATCAGGGTATCTACTTTGTTTAATAAATTGGATATTACATCAATCTTGCCGCTGATCTTGGCTCCGCCAAGAATAGCGACAAAAGGTTTATCCGGATTTTCTACTGCTTTGCCCAGATAATCGATTTCTTTCTTTAACAGAAACCCGGCATACGCAGGTAGAAACTTAGTCACTCCTTCAGTAGAAGCATGGGCACGATGAACCGTACCGAATGCATCTTGCACAAATACTTCTGCCATGGAGGCTAATTCTTTAGCAAAATTCGGGTCATTCTTTTCTTCTTCCGGATGGAAACGCAGGTTTTCCAGCAAAAGGATCTCGCCAGATTTCAGTGCGCCAGCTAATTTTTTTGTTTCCTCACCGATGCAATCAGGAGCCATGTGTACTGTGACACCTAGCAGTTTGGCTAAATGTGCGGCACAAGGTTTAAGGCTCATTTCCGGGACTGGCTTACCTTTTGGCCGTCCTAAATGAGCGCATAAGACCAGGGAACATTTCTTGTCCAGGAGATACTTAATTGAGGGTAAAGTCTCTTTGATCCTGGTGTCATCAGTAATGTTCTGCTGTTTATCCAGCGGCACATTAAAATCAACCCGCATGAGTACTTTTTTATTGCTCAATTCTACATCGGTTATACTTAATTTTACCATCTGCTTTCCCCTCCACTTAAAAGCGACCACACAGACTGAGGCAAAAGCCCCAATCTGTGTAATCCCTGTCCACCTCTGGCGGATTTTTTGTAATCCCTGCCTACCGACAGGCAGGGGTTTAATCATAAAGTTACTTTTTGTTGATAATAAGATCTACCAGGTCAATGACCCTGTTAGAATAACCCCACTCATTGTCATACCAGGCTACTACTTTCACCATATTCCCCATCGTTTTTGTGCAGAGGGAATCGATTATGCTGGATTTCGGATTGCCAAGGAAATCCCTGGATACCAGAGGAGCTTCGCAATATTCGAGATACTTGCCCATTTTTCCTTCAGCCGCTTTCTTTAAGGCTCCATTGATATCTTCAATAGTCACTTCTTTACCGACTTCTAATACTACATCAACGACTGACACATTGGGGGTCGGGACGCGCATGGAATACCCGTCCAGTTTTCCTTTGAGTTCGGGTATTACCAAACCGATAGCCTTGGCGGCACCGGTTGAGGTCGGGATCATGCTGATAGCTCCGGCTCTGGCGCGACGCAAATCCTTATGCGGGAAATCAAGAATAGGCTGGTCATTGGTATAAGAATGGATCGTGGTCATAAAACCTTTATTCACGCCAAAAGCATCCCTGATCACTTTTACTGCCGGGGCCAAACAATTGGTAGTGCAACTGGCATTGGACAGGATATGATGCTTAGCTGGGTCATATTTATCGTCATTGACACCCATAACGATAGTAATGTCTTCATTCTTTGCCGGGGCAGATATGACTACTTTCTTAGCGCCAGCCTGGATATGGGCATTGGCTCCGGGTTTTCCTTTTGCCGGATCGCCTATGGCATCAACAAACCTGCCGGTTGATTCTATCGCGATCTCCACTCCCAATTCTTTCCAGGGCAACTTGGCCGGGTCTTTTTCTGCCAAAACCTTTATTTCTTTGCCATCGATAACGATAGAATTCTCTTTGGCTACCACTGTCCCGGGATAAACGCCAAAGGTTGAATCATATTTGAACAAATGAGCCAGGGTCTTCGCGTCAGTCAGGTCATTGACTGCCACAAACTCCAGGTTCTTATTGGCTAAACCAGCTTTCAGGACCAGCCGGCCAATGCGGCCAAATCCATTAATGCCTACTTTTACTGCCATGTGTATTACCTCCTGTTTTTTAGTTATTATTTAAGAATTTTTAGAATATCATAATTATTAGTTAAAGTCAATTAATTTTAATCAACTTCTTCTATCGTTGTCCTTTTAGCTATTATTCTTCATCCCCTGCTTCTTCATCTGTTGCAATCATGGCTTTAGCCC
>DJVG01000064.1 GCA_002441095.1 Elusimicrobia bacterium UBA6262 | reverse complement strand
AACTTAAAACTTATAACTTAAAACTGTTTTTTCCTGGGGGGAATTTTGGAGATAGCACAATTAAAGGATCAAGCTAAGAAAATCAGGCAGGATATCATAAAAATGCTGGGGGCAGCTGGCAGCGGTCATCCCGGTGGCTCACTTTCAGCCACTGACCTGATGACCGCCTTATTTTTTAATGTCCTGCGGCAGCAGCCGCAATCACCTCATTGGCCTGGCCGGGACCGTTTTATTCTTTCCAAGGGCCATTGTGCCCCGGTCTTATATGCCTGCCTGGCTGAATTAGGATATTTCCCGCTGGCACAGCTTTTAACTTTGCGTAAGCTTGGCAGTTGTTTACAGGGGCATCCCAGCTGCCAGGACTTGGCTGGTGTCGAAGTATCCACTGGTTCATTAGGCATGGGGCTATCGGTAGCGGCTGGGATAGCGCTGGGGGCTAAACTTGATCAAAGTGATGTCCGGGTCTATTGCCTGGTCGGGGATGGGGAACTGCAGGAAGGACAAATTTGGGAAGCGGCGATGAGCGCTGGCCATTACCGGTTGGATAATCTTTGCTGTATTGTGGATAATAATGACCTGCAAATTGACGGCAGGATTAAAGATGTAATGAATGTCTATCCCATTGCGGATAAATTTAAAGCTTTTGGCTGGCAGACCGTAGAAATAGCCGGGCATGATTTTAAGCAGATACTGGAGGCTTATGCCGTAGCAGCCAAGACCAAGGGACAGCCAACAGCAATAATTGCTAAGACCACCAAAGGGAAAGGTATAAGTTTCATGGAAGACCAGGAAGAGTGGCATGGCAAAGCGCCGAATAAGGAATTGACGGCTAAAGCCCTCAAGGAATTAGAATAAAGCAGTTTCAAGTGGAAACCCGCAACTGTATTTAAATAAGGAGTACAAATGGAGAAAAAGGCAACCAGGTATGGCTATTCAGAAGCTTTAATTGATATGGGCGCTACCAATAAAAATATTGTCGTGCTTGATGCGGATTTAAGCCGTTCCACATCCAGTGAACTTTTTAAAAAGAAATTTCCCGAAAGGTTTTTTAACGTCGGGATAGCAGAACAAAACTTGCTGGGATTGGCAGCCGGGCTAAGCCTTACCGGGAAGATCCCTTTCGCCAGCACCTATTCTATTTTTGCCAGCGGCCGGGCCTGGGAGCAACTGCGTACCACGATTTGTTATAGCAATCTTAATGTGAAGATAGGCGGATCGCACGGCGGAATATTGACCGGGCCTGATGGGGCCAGTCACCAGGCTTTGGAAGAATTTGCCTTAACCAGGATCTTGCCGAACTTGACCGTATTTGTACCTTGTGACTTTTTCGAAGCTAAGAAAGCGACTCTGGCTGCAGCTGAAATGAAGGGGCCGGTCTATATAAGATTGGGCCGGGAGCCAGTCCCTGTGCTTACTACTCCGGAAACCCCTTTTATCCCGGGAGAAGGATTGCTGATGAAAGAAGGGCTGGATGTAACTATTTTTGCTTGCGGCAGCCTGGTAGCGGAATCATTGCAAGCCGCCTTATTACTGGAAAAGGAAAATATCCAGGCCAGGGTTGTCAATATACATAGTTTAAAACCCCTGGATGAAAAAATAATTATTCAGGCTGCCCGGGAAACAAAAGCCATCGTCACCGCTGAGGAGCACCAGATTTATGGCGGACTGGGCAGTGCCGTGAGTGAGGTGATCGTAAAAAATTATCCGGTGCCGCTGGAAATGATCGGAGTGAATGATTCTTTTGGGACTTCAGGCGCACCTGAAGAACTGATGCGGTTTTTCCATTTAAAAGATATTGATATTGTTTCAGCAGCTAAAAAAGTATTAGCCAGAAAAGGATAAAGATGGCCCATCGGGTTATTCTTGTCATTTTGGATAGTGTCGGCATTGGCGAGTTGCCAGATGCCCACCTTTACCAGGACCAGGGCTCTAATACCCTGGGGAATTTAGCCAAAGCTATAGGCCGGCTTGATCTTCCGGCATTAGAGAAATTAGGATTAGGAGAACTGGTTGACCTGGGGCATTCCAGGACCAAGGATATTAGCGGTTGTTACGGGAAAATGGCCGAAGCTTCGCCCGGCAAAGATACTACAACCGGTCATTGGGAATTGACTGGCCTGATCTTACGCCAACCTTTCCCGGTATATCCTCACGGTTTTCCCCAGGAAATTATCAAGGCGTTTGAAAAAAAGATTGGGTCTAAAATAATCGGTAATATTCCGGCCAGCGGTACAGAGATCATCAAACAGCTTGGCGCAGAACATCTGCGGACCGGATATCCTATAGTCTATACCTCGGCAGACAGTGTTTTTCAAATCGCCTGCCATGAACAAAAGTTTGGCCTGCCGGAGCTATATTCTATTTGCCTGCAGGCCAGGGAATTACTGACCGGGAACCATGCTGTCGGCCGGGTGATCGCCCGTCCTTTTGTGGGCACGGGCATTACAGATTTCTGCCGGACCGCCAACCGGAAAGATTATTCCCTAAAACCGTCAGCCCCTACCATATTGGATTTATTACAGCAAAACGGACAGCTCAGCAGCGGGATAGGAAAGATAGAAGATATTTTTGCCGGGCAAGGTTTAACAGACAGTATTCATGCCAGGGATAATGCTACTGGCTTGGAGGCGACCCAGGAGACTATGCGCCGGACTGCCGGCAGGCCAGGCTTGATCTTTGTAAATCTGGTGGATTTTGATATGCTGTATGGGCATCGCAATGATATAAATGGTTATGCCCAGGCCTTGAGGATAGCTGATCAAGGCCTGGCGCTGATCATGCAGCAGCTGCTGGATGAGGATCTGCTCATAGTCACGGCTGATCATGGCTGCGACCCAACGACTCCCAGTACTGATCATTCCCGGGAATATGTGCCCTTGCTGGTATATGGGAAACAATTCAAGAAAAATGTTAATTTGGGAACAAGGACTACTTTTGCTGATGTCGGCCAAACCATTGCCGCCTACTGCCAGGTGGGACCTTTAGCTAATGGGACCAGTTTTTTAAGTGAGATCATTTAACAGTTCCAGGTTTCAGGTTACAAGTCAAAACTCGCAACTGGCAACTCGCAACTTCTTTTGGGAGCATACATGGCTTGGTTGTTTTGGATAGCGATCATTTTAACCGTCATTTATGATATCTTAAATGGCTATAATGACGGCGGCAGTATAATCGGTACTTTTGTTTCCACTCATTTCCTTTCTCCTGTGCGCATCGTTATGTTAGTCTGTTTTTTTGAATTATGCGGGATAGTTATTATTTATTATATCGGGATGCGGATAGTCCACAGCATTACCAGCCTAAGCTTATTTGCCGTAACTCCGGCCATCATACTGGCTGCACTGGGGGCTGCCGTTATCTGGAAAATATTGACTATAGCTATTGGCATCCCTACCTCTTCCGCGCATGCCCTGGTTGGCGGATTAGTTGGGGCGATCATAGTCGCTTATGGCTGGCATGGCATTGCTTATGATATTTTTGGTAAGATCATTATTGTTTTACTGGCTACGCCAGTGGTCAGCGCTGTGTTTAGCTATACCTTAATGCATCTTGAATTATTCTGTTTGCGTTGGGCTAGCCCTCAAGTAAATAGGTCATTAAGTAAATTGCAGCTCCTAACCATAGCTATTACCAGTACATTGCATGGTGCCACTGAACCGCAAAAAACAATGGCGGTCCTGGTATTGATCCTGGCGGCCTTTGGTTATCAACGTGACTTATCCATCCCTTTGTGGGTAGTAGCAGTTTCGGTTATCCTGATCGTCATAGGTATCCTGGCCGGCGGTTGGCGTATAGCTAAAACGTTTAACCGGAGGCTGTTAAAGATCCGGCCGCTTGATGCGGTAACCACTCAGCTTACCGCCAGCATCGTGATCCTGGCTTCGGCTTTATGGGGAGGGACTTTTTCAACCAGCCAGGTAATAAGTTCCGGCTTAGTAGGTGCTGGTGTGGCGAAGAGATTTAATAAGGTCAGTTGGCGGGTAGCGCGGCATATTCTCATTGCCTGGCTGGTGACTATCCCTGTGACCGGGCTACTGGCTATGCTTTTCTGGAAATTCTTAAGGTTATCTTCAATAGTAGTAAAGGGAGGATTATGGGTCTGAAAGAATTCTTTTTTCCGCAAGAAAAGAATTTTAATAAATTGCTCCTGGACCAGGCTGATAAAAGCCTGGCCGGCATTATTGCCCTGGAAGAGTTTATGTCGAATCCCAGCCAGGAGGCCAGTGATAATGTTAAGCGTATGGAACAAGACGCAGATGATTTACGGCATATCCTGATCACTGAATTGAATAAATCATTCATCACTCCCTTTGACCGGGAAGATATTTTTGCCCTTTCGCGTACTGTGGATGATATTGTGGACTATGCGAAAAGCACGGTGGGCGAAATGGCGTTATTTAAAGTGCGCCCAAATCCGTCCTTGCTGAAAATGGTTAATATCCTGCGCCGGCAGGCCGAGGAAATAGCGCGGGCTGTTTTTCATCTGCAGGCCAAGCCTTCATTAGCCCTGGAACATGCGCAGAAAGCTAAAAAACTGGAAAATGAAATGGAGCATACTTACCAGGAAGCCCTGGTAGAATTATTCACAGAGAAAGATACGATATACATTCTCAAGCTAAGAGAGATTTACCGGCATCTTTCCAATGCCGCTGACCGCGCTGACGAAGCCGGCAATATCATAGGGGATATAGTGGTGAAACTGACATGATGCGGACAAAAATCGAACAGGCCTTGAAATTGATCCTGATGAAAAAAATGATCCAGCCGGAAATCGGGATCGTCCTGGGTTCGGGATTAGGGGTTTTAGCCGAGGAAGTAGAGAATAAAGCCGTGATCCCTTTTATGGAGATCCCGTATTTTGTTTCTTCTACCGTTGAAGGGCATGAAGGAGTCCTGGTCTTGGGGACGCTGGCGGGCAAAGATGTGGTTATCATGCGCGGCCGGCTGCATTACTATGAAGGATACAGCATAGAAGAGATCACTTTCCCGATCCAGGTAATGAAAGCCATGGGGGTAACAAAGCTTTTCCTGACTAACGCCAGCGGTGCCATTAATAATGGCTATCAGCCAGGCGATCTCATCTTGATCAAGGACCATATTAATTTTATGGGTATCAATCCGCTGCGGGCAGAGAAAGGGGAACCGCTCAATTTCCTGAATTTGACCGGTGTCTATTCCCCCGAATTAAGGAAGCTGGCTAAAACTGAAGCCGAAAAACTGCATGTGAATTTGCAGGAAGGCATCTATGCCGCGGTAACCGGGCCAACCTATGAAACCCCGGCTGAAATAAAAATGTTCAAGAAAATTGGCGCTGACATTATCGGGATGTCTACGGTGCCTGAAGCGATCATTGCCAGGGCATTGGGATTGGAAATACTGGGCCTGGCTTGTGTCACTAACCAGGCGGCCGGCATAGGAAAAATAAAACACAGCCACCGCACTACGCTGGAGATCGCCCAAAAAGTCAGTTTTAATTTAAATAAATTGATCAAAGCGCTGCTTAGGAAAATATAAATGAGCGTTCTTGAGAGTATTATCAGGAAAAGAAACGGCCAAAAATTATCTGCCGGGGAAATAAAGGCTCTTGTTAATGATTATTCCTGCGGGGCTATTCCTGATTACCAGATGGCTTCCTTTTTAATGGCGGTATATTTCCAGGGGATGAGCTTGCCCGAGACCATAGCCTTGACCGAGGCGATGGCTCATTCCGGAAAGACCTTGAAACTGACCGGTTTAAAGGGGATGGTTATTGACAAACATTCCACCGGCGGTGTAGGCGATGGGATATCACTGGCGCTGGCTCCGTTGGTTGCCGCGGCTGGTTTGCCGGTGCTGATGATGAGCGGCCGGGGACTGGGCCATACCGGCGGGACCTTGGATAAGCTGGCCAGCATCCCTGGCTTCAGGACGGCTTTAACCAGCCGTCAGGCTCTGCAGCAGGTACAAAAGATAGGCGTGGCTATGATCGGGCAGACCGCAGAATTAGCGCCGGCAGATAAAAAGATCTATGCCTTGCGTGATGCTACCGGGACGGTGGAGAATATTTCCCTGATCTGTGCCAGTATCCTGAGCAAAAAAATAGCAGCCGGGATAGATGGACTGGTGCTGGATGTAAAATGTGGCAGTGGTGCTTTTATGCCAAATTTATCGGCTGCCAATAAATTGGCACAAATATTAAAAACCGTGGGCAGGAAAAGTGGTTTAAAAATAAAAGTGCTGGTCACGGATATGAACCAGCCCTTGGGCAAGGCCATTGGCAACAGCCTGGAAATAAGCCAGGCCATCGAAGTGCTTAAGGGAGAGGGGCCGGAAGATTTTACAGCCCTAACCCTGGCGTTGGGGGCGGAGATGCTGGTATTAGGAAGAAAAGCCGCCAGCGTTAAAGAAGCTGAACAAATACTGCGCGGATTAATTTCTACGGGACAGGCTTTGGATAAATTTCATTGCCTGGTCAAGGCTCAGGGAGGGAAAATTAACCAGCTGCCAGCAGCCAAAAGCCGGTTCATGATCAAAGCTCCTGCCGCAGGCTATATTGCGGGTGTGAATACCAGGGAGATCGGAATGGTCGCCGCCATGCTTGGGGTTGGACGGCAAAAGAAGGAAGACACTATTGATTACAGCTCCGGTATTCTCTTGCACAAGAAAATAGGCGATCCAGTGCGGCCAGGAGACCTGTTAGCTACAATGCATTACAATAAGGCTAAGGCTATTCCAGAGCTTAAAAAAAGATTTTTAGCCGCGGTTCATATTAGGAAAACCAAGCCTGCTTTGCGTCCGTTAATATATAGATAAAAGGTACAGGAGTAAACATATGGCCGTATGCGAAGTTTTGCCAGGGAGACAATACGCACTGTGCCAGGCACATGGTATTGATCGCCTGTGGCCGGGAAAATTTGCCCATTGATCTATATCCGAACCAGGAGGAAAGGGCTATTAAAATTATCGGAGCACATAAAAAGAAAGGATAGTCATACGGCTAATGTTGTCAATTATTTATAAATTGGCGGCAATGCCGTAATCTGAAATAGACAGGATGCAGTGCATGGATAATGCTGAAAAACAGAAATTAGAAGAATCCATACGGAACTTACAAACTGAAATGAAAGTCATATTCCAGGGCTTTCAGGATATTTTATTCAAAGTAAAGGAAGATGGGACAATCCTTGATTACCGGGCCGGGGACGAAAAATTATTATATATCCCGCCCCAGGATTTTTTAGGTAAAAAAATGCAGGAAATACTGCCGTCTTCCGCCAGCCAGATATTTAACGAAGCCCTGCAGCAGGTAAATAAAACACAGCAAAAAGTCCCGATCCATTACTGGCTGCCTATCGCCGGGAATAATCACCATTTTGACGCCAGGTTAGTGCCTTTTATGGACCATCAGGTGATCGTCATGGTGCGCGATACGACCACAGAGATCTCTATTGAGCAATCCCTGAAAGAAAGCCAGGAATACCTGAGCAAAGTCATGAATGCAGTCGCTGATCCTATTTTTGTCAAAGATCGTTATCACAAGTGGGTATTGCTCAATGATGCTTATTGTGAATTTATGGGATATAAAAGAGAAGACTTGCTCGGTAAATCTGATTTTGATTTTTTCCCCAAAGAACAAGCAGAGGTGTTCTGGGCCAGGGATGAAGTGGTCTTTAATGAAGTGAAAGAAGACAGTAATGAGGAGCAGTTTACTGACGCGGCTGGTGTTCTCCACATTATCCTGACTAAAAAAACATTATATGTAGACAAGCAGGGAGAAAAATTTATTGTCGGCATTATCCGGGACATAACACAGCAAAAAATAATTGAAGAGAGCCTGCTGGAAAGCTATCGCAAGCTCCAACGCACCTTGGAGGGTACGGCTAATGCCCTGGCTACTGCCCTGGAAAAAAGGGATCCTTATACTGCCGGTCACGAAAAAAGAGTGGCCAAACTGGCTTGCGCAATAGCCGCAGAAATGGGTTTGTCTAAAGATACAATAGCCGGCATCAAGCTGACTGCATTTTTGCATGATATTGGCAAGATCGTAGTTCCGGCCGAGATCCTGTCTAAGCCAAGCCGTTTAAACGAATTTGAATATAGTATTGTCAAAACCCATCCTGAAGTCGGTTATGAGATCTTAAAAGAGCTGGAATTTCCCTGGCCGGTAGCCCAGGTGATCCTCCAGCACCATGAACGCTTAAATGGCACTGGTTATCCCAAAGGATTAAATGGTGAGAGTATTATTAAAGAAGCCAGGATCATGGCTGTTGCCGACGTTACTGAAGCCATGTGTTCGCATCGTCCTTACCGCCCATCATTGGGCATACAAAAGGCGCTGGACGAATTAAAACAACATTCAGGTACGCTGTATGATCCCGCCGTGGTCGATGCCTGCATCACTGTATTTACTACGCGCAATTTTAAGTTTGATTGAAAGATGATAGGATAATCATGAAAATACAATACCGCAAGCTTTTGTTTAATATGGCCGGCTGGTTTTTCATCTTGTTGGGGATCCTGGGCCTTTTTTTACCTGTTTTGCAAGGTATTCTGTTTTTGCTGATCGGCTTATTTTTGTTGGCTAAAGAGAATCCCTGGGCCGGGAAGATGTTTAACAAATTAAAGGAACGATACCCGAAGGCCTATAAGCATTTTGAACAGTTTAAAAAGAGAACAGCAAAAAAAGTATAAGCTAACCACCGTAGAGAGGAGTAGTAATGGGAAAAATCGAATTAGGTATTATTGGCGGCAGCGGGTTGTACGATATCGAAGGGATCAAGAATTTAAAAGCTAAGACGATCACTACGCCTTTTGGCCAGCCCAGCGATCGATATATGATCGGGGACCTTAATGGCAAGAGAATAGCCTTCCTGCCCCGTCATGCCCGTGGGCACAGGATAACTCCTTCAGAGATAAATTACCGGGCTAATATTTTTGGTTTTAAGAAATTAGGAGTGGAAAAAATAATATCAGTCAGCGCAGTAGGCAGTATGCGTGAAGACCTGGTTCCCGGGGACTTGATGGTTGTGGACCAGTTTTTTGACCGCACCAACCAAAGGAAATCCACTTTTTTCGGTAAGGGATTAGTAGCGCATGTGGGTATGGCTAATCCGGTTTGCCCGGTGTTGAGTAGCGCGGTTTATGCCATCGGACAAAAATTAGGATTTCGCATACATCGCGGGGGAAACTATATCTGCATTGAGGGGCCGCAATTTTCCACCAAGAGTGAAAGTGAAATATACCGGAGATGGGGAGTTGATGTTATTGGCATGACCAATGTTACCGAAGCAAAACTGGCCAGGGAAGCAGAAATTTGTTATAGCACTCTGGCTTTGATCACTGATTATGATGTCTGGCATACTTCTGCCGCAGCAGTGAGCGGAGACGGAGTGATCAAAGTCCTGCTGGGTAATGTTTCTAAAGCCAAGACTATTATTAAAGAATTAATGAAAGAACTCCCGATGAGATCGGATTGCCATTGTGACCGGGCCTTGGCTGATGCGATCATCACCACCAGGGAGAAGATCCCGGCTAAAACTAAAAAAGATTTACAGGTTATTGTCGGGAAATATATTAAATAACAAAACAGTTTCGGGTTTCAGGTTACGAGTTTCGGGTTTAGGATCATAAATAATAAAATCTAAGCTCGCAACCCGTAACTCGCAACTACTTTGGAGTATACATGAATAGGATTCTCGTTGTGGGTTCAATGGGTTTGGATACTGTGGAGACACCCTTTGGACAGGTGCAAGATGTATTAGGGGGATCAGCCACTTATTTTAGTGTGGCGGCCAGTTTTTTCAGTCCGGTAAGCCTGGTAGCGGTAGTCGGGTCTGATTTCCCTGAGAAAGAAATTGCCTATCTGCAAAGCCGGAAGATAGATACTAGAGGCTTGGTTATTACTCCTGGAAAAACGTTTCGCTGGAAAGGCAAATACAGCTATGATCTCAATACGGCGCAGACCCTGGAGACCCAGCTTAATGTGTTTGCTCAATTCAAGCCGGTCTTGCCGCCGGAATACCAAGCTTCACCGTTTGTCCTGCTGGCCAATATTGACCCGGAATTACAGCTAGAAGTGCTTAAGCAGGTAAAGCACCCTAAATTTATCGCTTGCGATACCATGAATTACTGGATTGAAAAGAAAGTGGATGCTTTAAAGCAAGTAATCGCTAAAGTAGACCTCCTTTTTATTAATGAAGCAGAGATCCGGCAGTTAACCCAGGAGTTGAACCTGGTCAAAGCCACTAAAAAAATATTTTCCTGGGGCGCCAAGCATGTGGTTGTCAAACAGGGGGAATATGGGGCGCTGATGTTCAGCCAGGGAGCTGTTTTCAGCGCGCCCGGATTCCCATTAGAAGAAGTAAATGATCCGACCGGCGCTGGCGACAGTTTTGCCGGCGGGTTTATGGGGTATCTCGCTAAAAAAGGGGAACTCTCAGAACAGTGTTTTCGCCGGGCGACCATCATTGGCAGCGTTATCGCCTCTTTCAATGTGGAAGATTTTAGTTTAAATCGTTTCAAAAGATTGCGCTATGAAGAAATTGAACGTCGCTTTACGGAATTTAAACGATTATCTCATTTTGAAGAAACCCTTTAATTTAGGAGGCTCACCGGTGGAAAAAAAGATACAGGAACTGGTCCAAGCAGCTAAAGCCGCCGCGGATAAAGCCTATGCCCCATATTCCAAATTTAAAGTAGGGGCAGCGCTGCTAACCTCCACTGGCCAGATATTTTCCGGCGGTAATGTGGAAAATGCCTCCTACGGGCTGAGTATCTGCGCTGAACAGGTAGCGGTTGTGAAAGCAGTAAGCAGCGGGGAAACCAAGTTCAAGATTATGGTGATCTTTACGCCGACGGATGATCTTACCCCTCCTTGTGGCGCCTGCCGTCAGGTATTAGCTGAGTTCAATCCCAATATAGAAGTAATTTTGGTAAACAAAAAAGGGGAAATGAAAGCCTTAAATATGAATAACCTGTTAGCTGAACCATTCAGGCTAAAAAAGGAAAAAATATGATCCAAGCCATAGTATTTGATCTAGACAATACCCTCTGGGATTTCATGAAAGCCAAGCGCGTAGCAGTAGAAGCAGCAGTGGAAGCGATGATCGATGCTGGGATGGATCTTTCCAAGGAACAAATGATCAACCGGATATTTAACATGTATTCGGTTGAAGGTATTGAAGACCAGCAAATATTTGACAAGATATTGTTGCAGGAATTTGGCAAGATTGATTATAAAATACTGGCGGCGGGAATAATCGGTTATCGCCGGGCTAAGGAAGGGGCGTTGACTCTGTATCCCCATGTCATGTCCACTTTAATTGGTATTGCCAAACGAGGCATAAAAATGGCCGTGATCAGTGATGCTCCCCGGCTGGCAGTATGGATGCGTTTGTGCTCATTTAATTTGCATCCGGTCTTTGACCAGGTTATTACTTTTGATGACACCGGTGAAAGGAAGCCCAGCCCTAAACCATTCCGCAAGTTATTAGAACTTTGGTCATTCGACCCGCAGCATGTGGTTATGGTGGGAGATTGGGCGGAACGCGATGTCGTAGGCGCTAAACAAGTAGGGATGAAAACGGTTTTTGCCCGCTATGGTAATCTTTTTGAAACCAAAGAAAGCGGCGCAGATTACGAAATAAACGACATAAAAGAGATCATTAACATTATAGAAAAAGAAAATGGGTAAAAGCATCAACGAATTTATGGCTTTAGTCGGTATCTATATTGCTGCCGGCAGGAAAGGAGCAGTCCCGATCGGGATTGCCCTTTTTGGTTCCTGGCAGGTAGTTTTTCTTTATATCCTTATTATCGAAGTGGTACAAGTACCGCTTTTTTATTTTTTACTCGGTCCGCTGGCTTCCAAGATGAAGTGGGTGCAGCGCCTGAAAATAAAATACCAAAGCCAGAGACATAAGATCATGCATTCAAAACCATTTTTAGCCGCTAAAAAATACGGCGGGTGGGGAGTCTTTTTTGTCGTGGCTATGCCGGCTTTTACCGGCGGTGTATTAGGAGGAGTATTACTGGCTAGGGTTTTAGGATTGAACCAGCGTAAAAGCATGCTGGCGATCCTGGCCGGGATACTGACCTGTAATGCCGGCCTGGTCTTCAGTGTTGTAGGGATTAAGTGGTTGTTTTTAAGCCAATCTTAGCGGTCTTGAAGAAATAGACTAAAGATCCTCCGAAAACAAACCCGCCAATATGGGCCCACCAGGCGATACTGGTATGATGTGTTAAATTTGCCAGCCAGCCATTAAAAAGTTGTAATCCCAGCCAGCTGATAAAGAAAACCACGGCAGGAATATCGATGATCTTGAAGAAAAGCAAGGTCTTGACCTTGATTTTTGGGAACAGGATCAAGTACGCTCCCATTATCCCGCTGATGGCTCCGCTGGCACCGATCAACGGGGCAGTGCTGGTCTGATTAAGATAAACGTGTCCCCAGTTTGCCAGAAAACCGCAGCTCAGGTAAAACAGCAGGAATTTTATTTTCCCAAACCTCTCCTCTACATTATCGCCAAAGAGCCAGAGAAAGAACATGTTGCCCAACAAATGAAATAATCCACCATGCAGGAATAAAGCCGTAATTATGCTGATATCTCTGCTTCCGGCAATATAGCGGGCAGGAACTAAGCCGAAGCGCTCGTAAAGGAGCGGCCATTCCGCCAGGGGCAGGAATACTGCCTGACTAGTAAAAATCACCAGGTTCAGGCCAATTAACGACAAGGTCACCCAGGGAACAGAAGTCCGGGGATTATCATCAGCCAAAGGGAGAATGATTTTAGGCAAAAAGAAAAATAATGGCGCGCTGCTAGCCAGGCTGGATAAATATTTCAGGGTATCCATCTGTTGCTGGAAGTCTTTCTGTTCCCGGACCATGGCCTCAGCTAATTTGTTGATCAATGGATTGCCCTGGTTAAACCTGACTGCTTTGGCAATTTCGTTGCGATCCGTCCATATTCCCTGGCAGGCCGGGCAACGGTCTAAAAAAACATTTGAATTATAAGCATAATTAAATTTGTTCATGGGCAGCACACAGCGGGGACATTTTTTGCGCTGTTCATTCAGGGTATAGATATTTTGGGGTTTCTGGATAGTTTCGGTTAAAGTTAAAGGGGGAAATTCATGTATGGCGCGGAACGTTTCAAGATAAGCTGGTAATTCTTTGGGGTCAAACCAGAGGCCGCCGCAAAGCGGGCACAGGTCAATAATGATACTATGATAATTTAAGGTATGCAGGGGTTTCTGGCAGTTGGGACAAAGCATGTGGGTATTATTCCAGCAAGCGCGGTGTAATAAAGATCAGCAATTCTGTCTTTCCGGTGCTTTTAGAAGACTGCTTGAACAGCCAGCCTAAAATAGGAATATCACCGAGGAAAGGTACCACCTGGAGAGTGTCAATATTGGTTTCACTCATTAATCCTCCAATAACGATGGTTTCCCCGTTATTGACCATGATCGTGGTCTCTGCTTCCCTGGTATGCACGACTGGGCCAAGGTTTGAAGGAGTATAGGAACTTACTTCCGGACGTATTTTCATGGTGATCTGTTTATGGATATTTATAGTCGGAGTAACTTCGAGCTTAATACCAATATCCAGGAACTCTATCGTTGATTCTGATGCTGTCTCTCCCGCGGCAGAACTGGAGATGGTTTTCTTTTCATACGGGACCTTATCGCCGATTATGATCTTGGCTACCTGGTTATCAACTGTCGTGATACTGGGAGAGGAAAGCAGTTTGCTTTTCCCTTTCCGGCCAAGCATGCTGAGCGTGGCATTCACTGCGACCTTATCGATCACGGTCCCAAGTTCGATGCTTAAAGTACCTTCAGTCTTAGTGGCTACAGCGAAGGGGCTTTCTGTGGTTCTCTTTTGAGCCGTCCAGTTAATACCCAGTTCTCTTAAAGCATTGGTGTCTACTTCCACGATCTCAGCCTTGATCTCCACTACATTAGGCTTGAGGTCCATTTTGCTGATCGCATCAGTTATTACCTGGATATTATTCAAAGAATCAGTTATCAAAAGACTATTGGTGCGTTTATCTGCCTGGATATTCCCTTTAGCGGAGAGTAAGGGGGTGACCAGGGGCGCAGTATCTTCAGCCCGGCCAAACTTAAGTTGTACGAAGGTGGTGACCAGGTCAGCTTTTTCCTTTTTGGAGATCCTGATAACCTGGTCGCTGATCTTGGTCAGGGAGAGGCTTTTTATCTTCAGGATCGTGTCCAGGGAATCTTCAAACGAAATATTGTTCAAGCTGATACTTATCTGGCCGGTCACGTCTTCATCGATAATGATATTGATGCCTTTTTTTAATCCTAAGGCGTAGAGGACATCCTTGACATCGGCGTTTTCAAAATCAAAAGAAAACAGCCGGGGTGCATTGATCTCGTCCTGGACTGATAGCGCTGGCTCTGGTGAGACTGCCGCCACTGGCTCTGGCGATTTAACCGGTATCGGCTCAAAAGGCGGCTCTGCCGCTTCCGGGTCTGTTTTTGGGGCAGCAACCTGGTTGATCATGACGGCGATCTCTAATCCGTCTGCCAGCGGCTTGATTTCATAGACTGGCTTCTCGGTCAGGTCAAGAACTACCCTGGTAATGGGCTGCGGCGCAATTTTATATTGTGCCGAACGCAGACGCAGGATCGGGGCAAGATCTATTTTTAAGTTCTTCAAAGAAGAAGCATGCTTGGTATTGTAAAGATCGAGCACTAACATTGTACCAGATTCGCTTAGAACAAAATCCCTGGTTTTTACCGGTCCGGATAACTGGAGAATGACCTTGAACAAAGAGGCTTCCGCCTTGGTAGAGATCGTTCGTAGTAGTACCGGGCCTGTTTCGGCCGCGGTCACAGGAGAGACGGTCCCTAATCCGCTGACCAGAGCGCAATATAGAAATAAGAGGATTATTTTCTTGCTCATTCTCTTGCTTTCCTGAGCTGGTATAGTAATTCTTGTTTTCCTTGCCTCATTACGACACTATTTTCATCGACCCGGGCAACCTGGATATTCTTTATGACCCTATTTCTTTTATCAATTAACCTGCTATTCTGGGTAATATATACTTTACCGTTCATGGTATTCCTGAAGATCCCTGAATATTCTATGGCATCTTTCACAATGCCAATAAGCTCCATATCCCTCAGCTGGAGCACATCAATCGGGCCGGCTACCGGTGCCTTGGCCTTAACTTTTTGTTCCCGGGTCATGCCCAGGAGCGGCATGAAAGGATTTTTGCGCCAAGTACTCCTATCCGGTAATTCCTGGCTTTGCGGGATAGGCAAAGTGATCGTAGTGGTGCTGACGAAAATTGGGGTCGCAGCTTCAGGCAAGGCGGGAATTGCGGTCGAAGGCACAGCCCAAAGGACACTAGGCAGGCTTAGGAAAAATAAGGCCATAAGAATTCTGCGGACTGCTGAACTAGTCAAGGCATATCCTTTGATTTTAGCCGGCAAATTCTTCCTCCTTATATAGTACAGCTATAATATAATTTATCTGCCCTTAATTGTCAAGACTAATCATTGATCCTTGGTAATTTATTTACCAGCTATTCGCTTGACAAGCCCTGGCCAGCATGGTAATATTATTATTGACTGACCAGTCAGTCAACTGACTAAGTAGTCATAAAGGAGTAAGCCATGACTAAAAGCAAACTCAAGGAACGAGAGGCCCTCTGGCGCAAAACAGAATTGCTGACAGCGGCCAGGACTATCTTTACCCGTAAGGGATTTCACCGGACCACCATGGATGACGTGGCTGAAACAGCGGGGATCAGCAAAGGTGCATTGTATCTCTATTTCCCCAGCAAGGAAAAAATGTTTATGGCCCTGATCGAAAAGGGGTTGAATGACCGGGCCGCCTTGGTCCGGAGCATATTGGAGCAAAATATCGGTTGCCTGGAGAAGCTGAAGGCTTATATTGGGCACAATTTTGATTATTTTGAACAAAACCGGGATCTCTGGACCATAGTCATGATGCTGGAACGGGATGTCTTATGTACTGATATACAAAAAAATATTCATGAACAAGCCATGAAGGAAATGAAGCGAATATTGTCATATTTGATCGCCATTATGAAGCAGGGGGTTAAGGAAAAGATCTTGAAAAAAGAATCCCCGGAATTATTAGCCTTAGGTTTAGGGGGAATGGTGCAAATGTTCATTATGCGGGCTATGTTTGAGAAGGCTAGAAAGTTTCGGGCCAAGGAAAAACAGTTTATCCTTGAAGTTTTCCTGGAAGGAGCCAAAGCATGAATTTTAACAAATACTTAATTCGCTTAATTATCCTGTTCTTAATAGCGGGACTCGCGGGGACAGCTGCTATAGTTCATGCCCAGGAGCGTGTTTTAGGATTGGAAGAATGCATTGAAATTGCTTTGAAAAATAATAAGCAGCTGCTTCTTTTCCAGGAAAAAACTAACCAGGCCAAGGTCAGGAAAAGTGAAGCTGCCGGCAGTTATTGGCCTAATCTCAGCGCTCTGGGTGCGTATATCTATAACCATGAGATAAATAAGGTAAATTTTATGGGAAATGAAATAGCCCTGGGTGCGAAGGAATCTTATTTAGGCAAATTAAGCTTGACCCAGCCTTTATTTATGGGCGGCAAAGTCTACCAGTCAAACCGGCAGGCAGAGATAGGAATGCGGTTAGCCAGGTGGGATTATCTCAAGCAAAGGGATGACCTGCTGTATCAAGTCAAGCAAAACTTTTATACTGTATTGCTGGCGCAGCAAATGGTACGGATCAACCAGGAAGCTTACGAGGTGGTAGCGGCACATCTGAAAGTCAGCCAGGCTTTATATAATGAAGGTAAGATGTCTAATTATGATGTCAGCCGCGTGAAAGTGCAGTTGGCCAATCAGAAAACTAACTTGATCAAAGCGCGCAATAATTTAATAATAAATGTCAATGCCTTGATTAACATATTAGGGGTGGAGCCGGCCTTAAAAACAGAGTTTACCGGCCAGCTCGATTATGTGGAAAAACCAGTGCAGGATTATGAAACGGGTTTGAGCCAGGCCTTGGGCAAAAGGATAGAACTCCGACAAGCACTGCTGCAAGAAGAAGCTGCTAATAGCTTGGTATCATTAGCGCGCAGCGGCCATTGGCCAAATTTACTGCTCAATTCGGTTTTTTCGCGGCAAAACTCTTCTGGCTTAAGCGCTGACCAGGTTTGGACCAATAGCTGGACGACTACTGTATCTTTGACCATCCCTTTATTTGAAGGGTTTACCACTAAGGCCAGGATCGCGCAGGCTGAATCGCAAAAAGAGCAAATACTTTTAACCAAAGATCAATTAATTGACAATATAAAGATCGAAGTGAAACAAGCCTATTTTACCCTGGACCAGGCCAAAGATAATATTGCCGGGCAAAGCGAGAATGTGGATACAGCCAAGGATAACTTGCGCATTGCCCAACAGCGTTATAAGCTGGGGTTAATGAGTGATATTGAAGTGCGGGACGCTGAGTTGACCCTGACCCAGGCAGAAACCAATTATTACCAGGCTGCCTATGAATATATCATGGCCCAGGCCAAGGTGGAAAAAGTCATTGGAGAAACATTAGAGTAGTTTTAATTATCCGCTACTACCCTCCAGCGGGCTCTGGCGGGCTAAAGAGCTTTGGCGGGCACAGCACAGATTAAATGGAGGAAAAATGAAGATAAAAAGAATAGTAATTGTAGTCGCGGTCATCCTGGCGCTTATTGTGATGATTCGCCTGGGGCAGTTGATCCAGCGGAAAAGAAGCGAGAAAAGACAGGTCATCCAGGAAGTTGTCATCCCGGTACGCCTGGCTGCGGTCCGGGTTGGCAACATCGAGTCATTGGTAAATTTTGTCGGTGAAGTGCGCGGTCTTAATGAAGCGAATATTTATCCTAAGGTTTCAGGAAAACTCATCAAGAAGGTAGCTGATGAGGGAGCTAAAGTGCAAGCCGGCCAAACCATAGCCCTGTTGGACCGGGATGAACCAGCGATGGACTATAAGGAAGTGGAGATCACCGCTCCGATCAGCGGCGTTTTTACCGGGTACCTGGTCGACTTGGGGGCTAAAATAGGTCCTGAAAATTCCCTGGGCAGTGTGGCTGATACCAGCATTATTAAGGTAGTAGCAAATATTCCCGAAAAAGATCTGCACCGGATCAGGAAAAACGATCTGGCTAAAGTGAAAATCGATGCCTATCCTGGCCGTGAATTTAATGGCTTGGTGGATATGGTTAAAGCGAAGATTGATCCTTATACCAGGACCGCCGAGGTGAATATCAGGATTGACAACAAAGAAGGCAAGTTCAAGACCGGCATGTTTGCTCAAGGACGGATTATTGAAAAAGCCTACCAAGGTATCCTGGTCCCGCTGGAAGCAGTAATTAAAGAACAAGGCAGCAGTTTTGTCTATGTCAGTAATGGCCGGGTTGCAGCCAAACGGCCGGTCCAGACAGGATTAATACAAGAAAACGATATAGAGATCACCTCTGGCTTGAAAGTCGGAGAGCAAATCGTAGTCGTCGGCCAGGATAACCTGCGGGATGGGGTCAAAGTGGAGGTCGGACAATGAGAATTACGGAATTCTGTGTTAAGAGGCCAATATTTACTTTTATTATATATGTAGTCCTGTTGATCTTGTCTTTTATCTCTTTGGCAAAGATCCCGGTGGACCTGATGCCGGAGATCACCTTACCTATGCTGACCGTTATTACCGCGTATCCCGGAGCCAATGCCCAGGATATTGAAACCAAGGTTACCAAGACTATTGAAGATGCGGTGCGTACTGTCCCTGGCATAGATTCCGTGGAAAGCACTTCCAAAGAAGGAGCTTCCGTGGTCCTGGCCAAATTTGACTGGGGCACTTCCCTGGATACAGCCAGTAATGAT
This sequence comes from Elusimicrobia bacterium UBA6262, assembly GCA_002441095.1. Classification (GTDB taxonomy): domain Bacteria; phylum CAYTYR01; class UBA6262; order UBA6262; family UBA6262; genus UBA6262. The sequence continues at coordinate 32,331 of DJVG01000064.1, read as the reverse complement.
ATCCGGGACCGCCTGGAATTTGTTAAAAGCAGACTGCCGGATGATGCTGATGCCCCTCGGGTCATTAAATTTAATACCAGTGCCATACCGATCTTATTTATGGGTGCTAATGCTAAAGAAAGCTATGACCGCCTGAATGACATCATGGAAAAAGATATTGCCGATCAGTTGCGATCGGTCCCCGGGGTAGGGGCAGTATATGTCCGCGGCGGCAGGATCCGGGAGATCCAGATCATTTTAGATATTAACAAGATGAATGCCTATAACATTTCGCTCAGCCAGGTCACTGATAAAATACAGCAGGAAAATGTGACGGTGCCTGCCGGTGCGGTATATGAAGGAAAGAAGAAATACAGCTTGCGGGTTCCCGGTGAATATGCGACTGTGCCGGAACTAAGCCGGACTTTGCTGGCTTATCGCCAGGGGAAACCCGTCTATGTGCGTGATATCGCGGAAGTTAAGGATGATTTCCAGGAAGCGATAAAACGGGTCCATGTCAACCAGAAAAGCGGCGGCTTTATTGTCGTGCAAAAACAGTCTGGCTCTAATACGGTGACTGTTGCCAAAGGCGTGCGAGCAAAGCTAGCAACTATCTTGCAGACTTTACCCAAAGATGTAGATGTTAAGATCCTGATGGATAATTCTGATTTTATTGTCAATTCCATCAACAGCCTGAAAACCTCCATTTATTGGGGCGGGTTCTTAGTCGTGCTGGTCTTGTTATTTTTCTTGCGTAATGTACGTGCCAGTTTCATCGCGGCGGTGGAAATCCCCACTTCACTTTTAGTAGCCTTTATTTTTGTGTATTTTAATGGCTGGACCATTAATGTCCTGACTTTAGCCAGCCTCGCTATTGCCATCGGCATGGTGGTGGACAACGCGGTGGTAGTGATCGATAATATTTACCGCCATTTATATGAGGGGGAAAGACCCCAGGAATCAGCTATTTTTGGCACTGGCGAGATTAGCGCGGCGATTCTGGGTTCTACCCTGACCACAGTGGTCATTTTTCTCCCTTTAATATTTGTTGGTGGTTTTTTACAAGTATATTTTAAGCAACTAGCATCCATCGTCACCATCACGCTGATGGCCTCTTTATTCGTGGCTTATACTTTATCCCCAATGTTAGCCGGGAAGATGCTTAGCCAGAAAACAATGCATCTCAATGGTAATAGTAACGGTAATAAACTAGTTGACAGGTTTTTCCGCTGGAGTGAAAAATGGTTTGAGCGCCTGGATGAAAAATACCGGCAGATCTTGTCCTGGGCATTGGGCAATAGGAAAAAGGTGATCGGCGGGGCTATTGCTATTTTTGTGTTTTCACTGCTCCTGTTCCCGCTGGTGGGGACAGAGTTTTTTCCCCGGGAAGACCAGGGATTCTTGCGCTTACGCGTAGAACTGCCCCGCGGGACCGACGTTAATGAAACAGAAAAAGCGGTGTCCAGGATCGAGCAGATATTGCAGGAAGAAGTGCCAGAGCTGCGGATGCTGATGGTGGACATGGGAGAGAGCCGGGAAGCGATGGGCAGTGTACAGGGCGGCCGCAAAGAACTGTCTAGCGCTGCTGATTTCTTCGGTAAATTAGTACCCAAAAACCAGCGGAAACGCAGTGACCTTGAAATTATTGAAGCGATCAGGCCAAAAGTTGAAAAAATACCCGGACTGGTCAAGGTGAATTTTTCCAGCCAGGACCCCATGGAACAAGCGATTATGGGCAGCGGTAAACCATTGACCATAGAGCTCTATGGCGATGACCTGGCCAAGGGGGCTGATTTGTCGGGCCAGATCTCGGGAATGATGGCCAAAGTCAAGGGAGTGAAGGATATTGAAGTAAGTTTTGAGCAAGGCAATCCTGAGATCTGGGTGCGGGTGGACCGCGACAAAGCCACCAGCCTGGGCTTATCAGTAGGGTATATTGCCAATATCGTCCGCGGAACTTTCTATGGTGTCACGGTCAGCAAGTTCCGTGACCAGGATAATGAATATGATATCTTTATGAACCTGAACAAAGCAGAACGGACCAGTTTAGCTAATCTGCTGAATTTGCCGATCCTCCTGCCCTCTGGTAAAACTATACCTTTAGGCAATGTGGCGACACTGGAACGGCAATTCGGACCCTTGGAGATCCTGCGTAAAGACGGAACAAGAATGATCCGGATAGATGCCGGCGTTTTTGGCCGGAGCCTGGGAGAGATCACCAGTGACGTGGAGAATCTACTGCAGAAAAAGGTCATGCCCCGCGGCTTTACTTATAAATTTGGCGGTACGATCAAGGAGCAGAAATCTTCCTTCACTGATCTTTTCTTCGCGTTTGTTTTAGGAGTATTATTAGTGTATTTGATCATGGCGGCCCAATTTGAATCACTGCGGGATCCCTTTATTATTATGTTCTCTGTCCCTTTTGCTATTACCGGGGTAATTTGGGGACTGCTGGTAGCTGGTTTAAGTTTTAATGTCATGACTTTCCTGGGATTGATCATGCTGGTAGGTATCGTGGTTAATAATGCCATTGTCTTGGTGGATTATACCAATATCCTGCGCGCCAGGGGCATTGAACTTTTTGCAGCAGTGCAAAAAAGCGGTAAGAGCCGCCTGCGGCCGGTATTAATGACAACCATCACTACTTTGTTCGGTTTAGTGCCCATGGCTTTTTCCCGGGGCGAGGGCAGTGAGTCCTGGTCGCCAATGGGGGTAGCTCTTATTGGCGGACTGACTGTTTCTACGTTGATCACTCTTATTTTTGTACCGGTGCTGTATACCATTTTTGAACAAAAATTTAGAAGACATTAAAAGCGATTACACAGATTAGTAAAGAGATTACACAGATAGAACAAGAGCTCTAATCGGTGTAATCATCTTTTGAAATCGGTGTAATCAAAAAGAGGTTTTGATATGAAACTGATATTATTCGTCTACAATGCGCCACTGGAAAAAGAGATCATGGAAGGGCTATCTGCTGCTGGTATCAATTATTATACCAAGTGGGAAAAAGTGCTGGGCACCGGCAAATCAAGTGATCCCAGGCTTGACACCAATGTCTGGCCGGGATATAATGCAGCATTGTTAATCTATTGTGAGGACCAGTGCATGGTTAATATTAAGGAAACGATCAAGAATATCAAGAAGAAAATGCCTAAAGGCAGTGTCAGCGCCTATGTGTGGCCGCTGGAAGAGGTAATTTAACCAATAAACGAGTATCAGGTAATCAGGATAACAGGAGGAAGAATATCAGGATTTCAGGATATCAGGTAGTAGCCTGGTCCCCTGATAACCTGATAGCCACTTCCTGATGATCTGATACCCTGATAACCGTCTTAAAGAGGTTTTATGCAACGACCATTGTTTCATTTTATCGGCGGGATGATTTTCCCTATAGCCTACTATTTTATAGATCGGGAAATACTTCTCCGGATCATGGCTATGGCCCTGGGGCTGGTACTGCTATTTGAATTAGTGCGGGCCAAATATCCTTTGTTTAATAACTGGGCCTGGCGGAATTTTCGGGGGTTTTTTAAAGAAAACGAGAAAAAAACTGTTACCGGAATGCCCTATTTTATCGGCGGCATACTGGTGACCGTACTTCTATTTGATAAACCGATAGCTATTACCGCCCTTTGTTTTTTGACCTTTGGTGATGTTACCGCGGCTCTTGTCGGTAAAAAGATCGGCCGGCATAAAATATTTCCTCCCCGCAGTGTAGAAGGAAGCGTAGCTTTCTTTATTATCGCGACCCTGGTAGGTTTTATTTTAAAGCGATACTTTTTCCCCGCTAATCTTACCGTCACTGCTATCCTGGCTAGTGCCCTCATTGCTGCTATTGTGGAAACCCTGCCCATAGCCTTGGACGATAACCTTACTATCCCGGTCATTGCCGGCTCGGTCTTGCATTTCCTGCGCTAATCCGCGAAACTTTTCTTTTTCCGGCTTTGTCTAAATAATGTAAGGAGAACAATGGATATTCAAAGCATATCACCAGATATTATACATAAGTCCGCGGCCGGGGATATACAAGCTTTTGCTGAGATATATAAAAGTGCTTCAAGTTTTGTATACAATGTTGCTCTGCGGACTGCCCGGAACAGGGAAGATGCCCAGGAAATCACCCAGGAAGTATTCCTTAAAGTATTTAAAAACCTGCGTGATTTTAGGTTTAAATCTTCTTTTAAGACCTGGCTCTACCGGATAACTGTGAATACGGCCCTGAATGCCTTAAAAAAAGCAGCGCATGAACGCCGCCGGCAGTTTGCATATCATGAAAATATCAGCGCTGAATTGCCGACCCAGGCTGAAGCGATAGAAACATCTTTAGACCATAGCGGCCAGAAAGAGCAAGTCAATAAAATGTTAGAGACTCTTAATCCTGAATATCGTACCTGTATAGTATTAAGGGAAATGCAGGGATTGCGCTATGATGAAATTGCCCAGGTCCTGCAAATTAATATTAACACGGTTAGATCCAGGTTGAAAAGGGCCAGGGAAATGCTCTTAAAAAGAGGTGGTTACCATGAAATGCAATAAGTTCCGCGACATCATTATCACTGATCATGTTGATGGGGAACTCGATGAACAGGGAAAACAGGAGCTCGCGAGTCATCTGCAGGAATGCGCGGGCTGCCGCGAGTTTGCCGCGGCGGTTTTGGCTGTGGCTGTTGACCCTCTCAGGAAAACAACACCTGAAGAACCTCCGGCGTTCCTGTGGACGCGCCTACAAAGCCGTCTGGAACAGGAGCAACGAAATCATTCTGGACTGAAATGGCTGCAGGTGTTGGCTACTTCAGCGATGTTTCTGGCCATGGTACTAACCGGTAATTATCTTGTTTCCGGCATGGTGGGCACTACCAACTCACAGGAAGTTGTAGCCAGCAGCGAAGTAGCCAGCCAATTATCCTTAAGTGAATTCAACGATATGCCCAATGAACAAGTGGAAACAGTCTATAATAATATTATTGGAGGTTAGGCAGATGAAAAATAAAGGGCTGACCATTATTCTGATACTTTCACTTGGCCTGAATATTGGTGTCTTAGCCAGGTTTAGCCGTCACTGGTTAAGCAGGAGAGGCTATAAAGAAAGGCCCAGGGAAAGCAACTGGATGAGAAAGAAAATGCAAAAAGAACTTTGTTTAAGTGATGCCCAAGTAGGTTTTGTGGAGCAGGACCGGAAAAATATAGATCAGGAGCTCAAGGCGGTAAGGGAAGAGCTAAAAAGAAAGCGGATAGAATTGTTTACGGCTTTAGATAGTGAACCAGTTGACCAGGTTAAAGTCGATAAATTAATTGATACTGTATCCTCTCTGCAGGCCAGAATAGAAAAAACCGTGATGGCGCACCTTATTAAAATGAAGAAAAATCTTACTCCTGAACAGCAGCAAAAATTCAAAGCGATCATGCCCAGGGGTTTTATGCCCCCGCCGCCGGACCAGCCTGGCCAGGGCAAGCATGAAAGGCCCCCAGAGCGCATAGGCCCGTAACTATGGGGCCAGGACCCTTTACAAAACCGGTTAACCGAGGTATCATTATTTAACTTAGGCTGTATTCTTATCAGCTTCTTAAAGGTGGTTAAAGCAGTATGAAAAGAAGTATTTTAATTATAGTATTAGTAATGTTTATTATTGGATTGAGTATGGTTAATGGCGCTAGTGCCCGGGATCTGACCTGGCAAGATTGTGTCCGTGAAGCCAGGCAAAATAATCCCAGTTTATTATCCGCGGTAGAAAAACTAAAACAGGCCGGACTCAATTTAACCACAACCAAAAGCAATTATTATCCGCAGATCAGCGGCAGTGCCGGCGCGCAAACCTCTAAAACAGACGGTGCCGAACGTAGCAACAGTTATTCTTACGGTGTTTCCGGCAGGCAATTACTGTTTGATGGTTTGAAGTCCCAATTTAATGTCGCTGTCTCCTCAGCGACCTTACGGTCGGCCATGTATACATATGCCGTGACCTCTTCCAATCTGCGATTGCAGCTGAAGAGGGATTTTGTGAGTCTTTTAAAAGCGCAAAAGTTAGTATCTATCACCGGTGAAATAGCTGAGCGGCGCAAGCAGAGCCTGGAGTTGATCAAGCTGGGATATGAAGCCGGCCGGGAACATAAAGGTTCATTATTGACTGCCCAGGCCGACCTGTCCCAGGCCGAGTTTGAAATAAGCCAGGCAGTCAGGAATTTAGAAATAGCAGCCCGGACGCTTTGCGCGGATCTGGGTTATGGCCAATATAATCAGATACAGGTGCAGGGTGACCTGGCAGTAGCTTTAGCGGATACGGTTACGCCTGATTTCGAACAAATCGCCGAATCAGTGCCGTTACTGCAGGCGCTTATCGCCCAAAAAGATGCTTCCCGCCTTTCTTTAAAAAGTGCTACCGCTGATATGTATCCGTCAGTCTATGCCAATGCGTCAGCCGGCAAAAGCGGTTCTAACTGGCCGCCTGAACGGGACCAATGGTCAGCCGGGGTGAACGTAAGCGTGCCGATCTTTTCCGGCGGCAGCCAGGTAGCGGCAAAGAAAAAGTCCGAATCTGCCTACAGTCAGGCCCTGGTTGAAGAAAGAAATGGCCGGGCCAGCGTTATCCTGACTTTAGCTGAGAGCTGGGCCAACCTGCAGGATGCTTTAGGGCAGTTAAGCGTACAACAAAAATTCCTGGCAGCGACTGAAGAACGTTCCAAAATTGCCGAGGCACAATATAAAATAGGCTTAATGTCCTTCGATAATTGGATTATCATAGAAGATGCTTTGATCAGGGCCAAGAAAACTTTATTAGATACCCAGGCTAATGCCATGATCGCAGAGGCGAACTGGATACAAGCCAAAGGAGTGACTTTAGATGAAGAATAAGAAATGGAAATTCCTAATACTAGGCATACTGGTGGTGAGCGCCGGGATATTTTGGACAGTCAAAGCCGCTAACAATAAGAGTAAGACGGAAAAAACTACCATCATTAATCCGGCCTACGATAATATCCAGACCTTCGTCTCTACTACCGGTACAGTTTTGCCGCAAAATCGTTTAGCCGTGAAGCCAGCGATTAGCGGCCGGGTCGAAAAGATCCTGGTCAAGGAAGGAGACCGGGTGAAAAAAGGACAAACCCTGGCCTGGATGAGCTCGACTGAAAGAGCTGCTTTATTAGATGCCGCCAGGGCTCAAGGCGAGGCAGTTGTTAAACAATGGCAGGAAGTATATAAGTCAACTCCTCTGATCGCACCCATTGACGGGGATGTGATCGTTAAAAATGTTGAACCTGGGCAGACCGTCATGACCAGCGAAGCGATCCTGGTTCTCTCTGACCGGTTGATCGTGCAAGCCCAGTTTGATGAGACCGATATCGGCAAGATCAAAATAGGACAACCCGCAATGATCACCCTGGATGCTTACCCTGAGATCAAGGGGAATGGCGCCGTGAACCATATTTATTATGAATCGCAAATGATAAGTAATGTCACTATCTATAAAGTTGATATCCTGCCGGATGAAGTGCCGGCTGAATTCCGTTCGGGAATGACGGCCGAAGTAAAAGTGCTGGAAGCCAGCCGCGAGAATGTCCTGACCCTGCCTTTGGAAGCGGTCAAGCAGGACAAAGAAGGCAGTTATGTACTGCTGGAACAGGGTAAAGGGCAGAAACCGGTTCAACGCCGCATAAAAACAGGTTTATCTGATGACACTAACATTGAAATTATTTCCAGCCTCACTGAAACTGATCGGGTAGTTATACAAAGCGCGACCTATGTGCCAGTTACCCAAAAAACTACTGGTACTAATCCTTTTATGCCCAGTCGTCCTGGCCAGCGGGGGCAGGCTGGCAGGAATACCAGACGATGATAAAAGTTAACAATATCTCCAAAACATATCAGATCGGGAGCGTTGGCGTGCAAGCTCTCCGCAATGTTTCCTTGAATATAGAATCCGGCGAATTTGTTGGTATTATGGGTCCGTCCGGTTCAGGTAAATCTACGTTACTGCACATTCTTGGCTTCTTAGACCGGCCAGATTCCGGGTCATATTCCTTTACCGACAAAGAAGTCAGTAAATATAGCGATGATGAATTGGCTAAATTAAGGAATAACACTGCTGGTTTTATTTTCCAGCAGTTTCACTTGTTATCCAGGTTAACAGCAGTGCAAAATGCTGAATTACCCTTGATCTATGCGGGGTGCCGGCATCTAAAAGAACTGGCTCTGGAAAAAATAAAAGAAGTCGGGCTTGAATCCCGTGCCCTGCATCTGCCGACCGAGCTTTCCGGCGGGGAACAGCAACGGGTGGCTATTGCCCGCTCTTTAGTCAATGATCCTCTGATCCTTTTTGCCGATGAGCCAACCGGTAATCTGGACACTAAAAATGAAGAAGAGATCATGTCTTTGCTGCTTAAACTCAATAAACAAGGGAAAACCATTGTTATGGTGACCCATGAAAAAGAAGTCGCCGAACACTGCACCCGGATCATCTATATGCGTGATGGTAAAATAGTCTCTGACGAAAAAACCAAACCAGCTCAAATAAAGCCGGCGATATCTCCGGCAGCGGTTTTGCCGGAAAAAGAGTGTCCTAGTGAAGGAGCAAAATTCGGTGATCATCTGCGGCAAGCGATACAAGCCCTGGTTTCCCACAAAATGCGTTCTATCCTATCCATGTTAGGCATTCTGATCGGAGTAGCGGCGGTCATTGCCATGCTGGCTCTTGGCCAGGGGGCCAAAGAATCAATAGAAAAAAGCCTGGCTTCTTTGGGCTCTAATTTATTGATGTTAACCCCTGGTTCACACCGGGCAATGGGCGTAGCCGTGGAATCTGGCACAGTCACCAGGTTTACTTTGCAGGATGCCGAAGCCCTGACGAAGTTAGTGGAGATTAAGAATGTTTCTCCTACCGTCAGGGGTCGTGCCCAAGCAGTATATGGTGACAAGAATTGGAATACCCAGATCATGGGTACCGGCATCAATTATCCCACGATGCGTGCTTCAGTACCAACAGTCGGCCGGTTTTTTACCGGTGAAGAATTGCAGGTTCGCCAAAAGGTGGCCTTGGTCGGCGCGACAGTGGCTAAAGAATTATTCGATACTGCTAATCCCATCGGTATGACGATTAAGATCAACCGGATATATTTCAAAGTGATCGGGGTTTTGCCTACTAAAGGATCAACCGGCTGGATGAATCAGGATGATGTGATCGTCATCCCGGTTACGACAGCTATGTACCGGGTGCTGGGTAAGGAATATGTGGATTATATCGACCTGGAAGTGAAAAATGCCAGCTTGATGGATGCTGCCCAGGAATCGATCAAGGATTTAGTTGTCCAGCGTCACCGCCTGAGCAAGGAGAAAGAAGGTTCATTTGAGATCAGGAATATGAATGATATCCAGCAAACCGTACAAAGTACCACCAAGACCATGACCATGCTGTTAGGTTCTATTGCGGCTATTTCCCTGCTGGTAGGCGGTATCGGCATCATGAACATCATGTTAGTATCGGTCCGGGAGAGGGTTAAAGAAATAGGCTTGCGCAAAGCCATAGGCGCCCGTTCCCGGGATATCATGACCCAGTTTTTGATCGAGGCGGTGGTGATGACTGTGACCGGGGGGGTGATCGGGATCGCTGTTGGCGCCGGCATTGCCTTTACCTTGTCGGCAGTAGCCAGCTGGACTACTAAAATTACGCTGTCTTCCGTGATAATGGCCACGACATTTTCCATTGCTGTTGGCGTTGGCTTCGGTCTCTTGCCGGCGCGCCAAGCCGCCAAACTTGATCCGATCGAGGCTCTGCGGTACGAATAAAATATTTCCTAAGGGGAACCAGATGTATAGAAAAGCCACAATATCACTAGCTTGCATTTTTTTGTTGGTTGCAGTCCAATGTTTTGCGGCCGCAGGTCCGCCAACTATGGCCCGGCAGGATTTAGAGTGGTCTGATTATGGGCTAAATTTTGAATGGGCCAAAGATACTAAGTTAATCAAACAATTAGCATTGACTGAACAACAAGCTAGTGAATTCAATCTATTATCTACTGAAGTTGCCAAAGCTGTAGCTATGGATGAGGAGATTTCTGCCAAGGAAAGTACCATCAGGAACCAGATCCCTTTTAAAAACCTGGTAAAAATGAACGGACAATACCCACAACCTGATCTGGCAGAGGTTGCTTCCTTGATTGACCAGGTTAGTGACTTGAAAAATAAGCAATACAAGATAAGAATGTCAGCAAAAACCAAACTGAGGATGTTGCTTTCCGAAGGGCAGAGAGATATAGTATTCAATTATATAAAGAAAAAAGAGCAAGCCATGAGAGAAGCGATGAAAGAACAAATGAGCAACCGTGGAGGTGGCGGGCGGGAAAGCATGAGAGGTATGGGTGGTATGGGTGGCGGCATGGGTCGTCCAGGCGGAGCTTATTAAGGAGTATATATATACAATCATACGAGTCTAATTTGGACAGCAATGATACACAATATAAACCAGGAGGAGCATGATGAAAAAAGCAACAGCCAGGCACATTCTGGTCAAGACTGTGGAGCAATGTGAAGAATTGAAGAGCAAGATCGAAGCCGGAGCTGATTTTGCCGAGGTAGCTAAGCAATTTTCAAGTTGTCCTTCAGGCCGGCAGGGCGGTAATTTAGGGGAATTCACCCCGGGGCAGATGGTCAAGGAGTTTGATGAAGTGGTCTTTAGCGGAGAAGTGAACAAAGTACTCGGGCCAGTCAAAACCCAGTTCGGATATCATTTAATAGAAATAACCAGCAGGACAGAATAAATAATTATGGTTAAAAAACCAGAAGATATACTTAAGAAATGGATGTTAGCAGTCAACAAAGGAGACGTTGAGAGGCTTTTTTCTCTCTATGACAAAAAAGCTGTTTTGATTCCGACCTTCTCCAATAAATTACTAAACAAGCCAGAGAAAATCCGGGAGTATTTCAAGAATCTCATTAAACGCGAAGAACTTAGCGTAGAGTTACATAAGAAAACATTGATCGTTCAGCCAATAAAAAATGAGATGTATGCTTTAAGCGGGATTTACTGCTGGCATTTTGTGCTGGATGGGGAGTCGCTTGGTTTTGAAGCTCGGTTTAGTTATATTATAGACCTGGCACTGTCCAGCCCGATCATACATCACCATTCATCTCAGATCCCCCGCATGCTCTAGCCCATCGAATAATACCTGTTAGCTCTTCTTTATTTATTAAATAGCTTGACATATATGCATTATTAGTGCATATTAATACATATGAATGATATGAGGGAGGTTATGATATGAGAACCACGTTAAATATTAACGACGATTTGATCAGAAAAGTATCAATGCTCACTGGGATCAAGGAAAAGACCACTTTAGTCAGGTTAGGTTTGGAAGCCTTAATAGCCAGGGAAAGCAGCAAAAGACTGGCTAAATTAGGTGGGACTGAAAAAAATATACATAGTGTCCCTCGCCGGAGAACTTATTAATGATCCTTGCTGACACTTCGATATGGATAGCGCACTTACGCAAAAGTAATGATAGATTTGAACAGCTCTTAAACGATGGCGAGGTAGTCTGCCACCCTTTTATTATTGGAGAACTCGCCTGCGGCAATATTAAGAACAGGAAGGAGATTTTGTCATTACTTGGCACCCTCCCTACAGTTGAACATATAGAAGACGAAGAAATATTATTGTTTATTGAAAAGAAGGGCTTAATGGGTAAAGGACTCGGACTTATTGATATGCATCTATTGGTGACCGCGTTGTTAAGCGACGTCTCTTTATGGACATTAGACGCAAGGTTAAAAAAGGAAGCATTTCTTTTGGATCTGGCCTATAAATATTAAAGTACCAGCAACAAACCTATTGCAGCTAACAGGCCGGTAATGCTGCCGAAATAAAAGGTGGCTGCCGGCCCGAATTGGTTCCACAAGATACCCGCCAAAAATGATGCCGGGAAAAGCCCGATCCCTACCAAAGTCGCGTGCAAGCCGATCATCGTAGCCCGCAGGTTTTCCGGCGCAATATCTGTAACCAAGGCTTTTTCTACGCCTTCAGTAATACCAATGTATATCCCGTATAAACCAAATAATCCCCACATCATCGCCGGATTATTAGTTAACGCAAACCCCAAATAAACCACACCGTAAAAAACATAACCCCAAACCAGCAGTTTTTTCCTGCCGATAATATCAGAAAGACGCCCAGCCGGGTAAGAAATAATGGCATAGACGATATTATAAACCAGGTAAAGCAAAAGCACATTTTCTGTGGTATAGCCCAGGTTTTTGGCCCGGAGCAGTAAAAACTGGTTAGAGGAATTGCCCAGGGTAAAGAGTACAGTTACTACCAGAAATAATTTCAGCTTAAGCGGTAAGGCAGACCAATTGAAAGACAGCTTTTTAGAAGCAGGGGCAATAGTAGCTTTCTTTTCCTTAACAAAGAAAAGAAATATTAATCCCAGGAAGGCCGGGATCAGCGAGAGCAGGAATATTTTACGGAAGTCAATAGGCCCGGCATGGGCAGTCAAGAGGTAATAAGCGATAAGTACCCCTGTAGCAGCGCCGATCGTGTCCATCATGCGGTGCAAACCAAAAGCCCGGCCTCTTCTTTCTTTAGCGCTGGAATCAGCGATCAAGGCATCCCGCGGGGCATTACGGATACCCTTGCCAAACCGGTCTATGACTCTTGATAAAAGGACCCACCACCAACTTGTAGCAATGTAGAGGAATATCTTGCCGAAAGTGGAAGAACCATATCCCAAAATAGCCAATGGTTTCCTTTTCTGTGATTTATCAGAAAGATATCCGCTGAATACTTTCAGCAGGCTGGCGATACTTTCCGCTATGCCTTCGATCAGGCCGATGATCCAGGGAGAAGCTCCCAAAGTGGTGCTTAAGAATATGGCCAGGAGCGGATAGACCATTTCCGTGGAAATATCAGTCAGCAAGCTGGTAATACCTACCATGATTATGTTAAACATTTGTATCTTCCTCCGGAAGATTGATTACACTGATTAGTAAAACAAATTACACAGATACAAGAATAATTGTATTATAGTGGATTTAAGCCCTGGTTGGCAATTAAATTCATTGAAAAAAACGACCAACTGTGATAAAATGACAAATCATATTAAAAGCAATGTAAGATCGGGGAGTGCTATGGAACTAAAAGAAGAAATTATCAGGCGGGCTGCGGCAGCTAAAAGAGCGGCTTACGCTTTAGCTAATGTTAGTACCGAGACCAAGAATAAAGCGTTGCTGGCCATGGCTGAGTCGTTGCAAGCCAATAAAGACGATATTTTGTTCAAGAATGAAATAGATGTTGAGGCTGCTAAAGAAGCAGGCTTAAGCGCCGCGCTTATTGACCGTTTGTTACTGACCGAGTCCCGTATTGCGGCCATGATTAAAGGATTGCAGGAAATAGCTGGATTAAAAGACCCGGTAGGGGAGGTTATCTCTTCTACTGAACGTCAAAACGGTTTGAAGATCAATAAAGTACGCGTGCCACTGGGAGTGATCGGTATTATCTATGAATCGCGGCCGAATGTGACGGTGGATACAGCTGGATTATGTCTGAAAAGCGGTAATGCCGTGATCTTGCGGGGAGGTTCGGAAGCAGTTAATTCCAATCATATCCTGGCGAAAACTATTGCCGCTGCCGCCTATACCGCCGGTATCCCGGAGGGGGCTATCCAGTTTATTGAGACTACTGACCGGCAAGCAGTCCTGGAAATAGTTAAACAGGATAAATTTATTGATGTGATCATCCCGCGTGGCGGGGAAGAATTGATCCAATTCATCAAAGAGCACTCTTCTATACCGGTGATCTCTCACGGCAAAGGGGTTTGCCATACATACGTTGATGTTGAGGCTGACCTGAAAATGGCAGAGGAAATATGTTTTAATGCCAAAGTGCAACGGGCGGGAGTATGTAATGCCATGGAAACCCTGCTGGTACATAACGGTGTAGCGATGGATTTTTTGCCGCAGATGGCGGCGCGTTTCGCCGGAGCTAAAGTGGAATTACGCGGCGATGAAAAAACCCTGGCGATATTAAAAGGTATCAAAGCCGCCACCGAAGAAGACTGGTCAGAAGAATACCTTGATCTTATTCTTTCTGTCAAGATAGTGGAAACTGTAGAAGAAGCTGAAGCGCATATTAATAAGTACGGGTCGCATCATTCTGAAACTATCGTCACGAACAATAAAAAGAGAGCAGAAGAATTCATGCGCGCTGTAGATTCAGCTGCAGTCTACTGGAATGCTTCTACCCGATTCACCGATGGCGGCGAATTTGGCCTGGGGGCGGAGATCGGGATCTCTACCCAGAAAATGCATGCCCGCGGTCCGATGGGCCTGAATGAACTGTGCTCATATAAATATATGGTTTACGGGAACGGACAAGTGAGAAAATAACATCAGTTTCAAGTTTCAGGTTTCGTGTTTCGAGTTAAGGCAGTAAATTATTTACCTAAACCCGCAACTCGCAACTCGCAACTCGCAACTGTATTACAGGTTAGGTTTCCCATGAAAAAGATTGGTTTATTCGGCGGGACTTTTGATCCTATCCATAACGGGCATCTTAAAATAGCCGGGATAGTGCAACGGAAACTGGGATTAAACAAGGTTATCTTTATTCCTGCTGGTATTTTACCTCACAAGGCGCAAAGCCAGGCCACAGCTAAAGACCGGCTGGCCATGGTTAAACTGTCCCTGCGCGGTAAAAAGAAGTTTACATCCACCAAATATGAAACCAATAAAAAATCTCCCAGTTACAGCATAGAGACAGTCCGGTATCTAAAAAGAAAATTAGGACACAAGACTGAGTTCTTTTTTATTATCGGGGCTGATGCTTTCGGCGAAATACGTACCTGGCGCCGCTGGCAGGAACTGCTGCGGCTGTGCTGCTTTGTCGTCATTAACCGGCCTGGTTATAAAATAACCCTGCCAAATAAATCAGCAGCAGTTAAGGTAATTATGTTGCGTATAACCGGCATACCTATTGCCGCGACCACGATCAGGAAAAAAATCAACAAGAGTCAGAGTGTCAATAAACTCGTACCCAGATCAGTGTATGCATATATAAAAAAGCATAAATTATACGAATAAAATCTGTGCCGCGCCCGCCGAAGCTCTTTAGCCCGCCAGAGCTTGTTGGAGGGTGGTGGCGGGTAATTGCATTTAAGGGAATAATGGCCAATAAACCAAAAAAGATTAAAATTATCCTGAGCTTAGCTCTGGGCTTACTTTTCATAATGATTGTTTTGTCCTTTTGGAGCCCGGTTAACAGAACGCTGCAAAAAGGCCAACGGCTAAATCTGCTCCTGATCGGCTGTGATGAGACAGAGAACAGCAAAAGGGCGGATGTGCTGATGTTTATCAGTTTCCATCCCCGCCAGCGCTTAGCTGATATACTTTCTATACCCCGGGATTCCCGGGTACGGGTCCCGCAATATAAATTACTACGGATCAATGAGTTTTTTGCTTATGGCTTCAAAAAGGGCGGGATTGAGGAGGGGATAGCCCTCACGCAGGAAGTAACCCAAACCCTGCTTGGCCTGGAAATACCTTATTATGTCCAGCTTGATTTTAGCGGCTTGATAAACATAATTGACGCCTTGGGCGGGGTAACCATCGATATTGCTGAAAAAATGGATTATGATGATAACTGGGGCAACCTGCATATCCATTTCAAGCCTGGCCGGCAGACCTTGAATGGCCGGCAATGCCTGGAATATTTACGGTTCCGTAAAGACAGCCAGGGGGATATCGGCCGGATGCAGCGTCAGCGTAGTTTTATTAAAGCAGTAACAGCCAGGATTAAATCGCCGGCGGTTATTTTCAGGATGCCGCGTCTCATGTGGACCAGCTTGCGAGCTTTGCATACCAATCTCAGTTTATATGACCTGGTGACCTTGCTTTTTGAATTGCGGAAGCTGAACACTCAGAATTTCAGGCAGCAGCAATTGCCGGGGAAACCAAGATCAATACGCGGCGCCCTGGTTTGGGAGATAGACCACGAACGTTTAGAAAAAGTTTCTCAATTACTTCGGTCGGAATCTGTTTTGACGGATATTATCCCTGGTTCTATCAGGGTAGATGTCTGGAATGGTACCCGGAGCCGCGAAGCAGTAGAGGAAGTCACGAAGTATTTGCGCCAAAAAGGAGTAGATGTATTGAGTTGGGGCTACTTTGAACGAAGAAATGTACCTCATACCAAGATCATTGACCGTACCGGCAACATAGATTCAGCCCATTACCTGGGTAAAATACTTCGTTGTGATGAGATCGAAACCAGCCTGAGCGACAGCTCCCTGACCCAGGCGGTGATCATCATCGGTGAAGACTGGAGACATAAGATTGCTTTATAAAAAACCGGCACTGCTGGCGGCGGAAGCAGCCAGTACTAAAAAGAGTGAAGATATTATTGTCTTAGATGTCCGGAAATTAACCCCTATTACTGATTATTTTGTTATTGTGACAGTTAATTCGCAACCGCAGGCTCAGGCTGTGCGGGAAGCCATTGCCGACAGTTTGTCTGATCAAGGGATAGAACTGCGTAATCGCCAGCAACAGATGTCCAAACGGTGGCTGTTACTGGATTTTTCCGGTGTTCTTGTGCATATATTTATTAAAGATGCCAGGGAATTCTATAACCTGGAAAGATTGTGGAGTAAGGCAGTTAAAGTGAAATGGGAGAAGTAAGTGACTATTTATAATGAGATCATTAACTTGCTGGAAACAGCGGTAAAAGCCGCTGCCGCGGATTTTAAGGATATGACCTTTAAGTGGTCCAGCGACAAATTCTTCTTAACCCTGCCCGGTAATGAGAAATTCGGCGACTATGCTTCTAATATTGCTTTTTATGGTGCGGCTTTTTATGAAAAAACACCGCGGGAGCTGGCGCAGCTGATCGTGGATAAGCTTCCCCAGGATAAAGGTTTATTGGCTAAAGTTGAAGTAGCAGGCAACGGGTTCATAAACTTTTTTGTGGCTAAAGAGAGAATATACAAAGAACTAGGCGAAATCCTGGCTCTGCACGGCAAATATGGCCAAACCTCTGCCGGGGTAGGCAAACATATCCAGATCGAATTTGTCAGCGCCAATCCGACCGGGCCCTTGCATGTCGGCCATGGCCGGGGAGCCGCCACCGGTGATACTTTAGCCCGGATCTTTAAAGCCCTGGGGTATGATGTCCAAAAAGAATACTATGTCAATAATATTGGCAACCAGATGAATATCCTGGGCCAATCCGTCCAGGCCCGTTTTGCGGGAAAGGAAATTCCGGAAGATGGGTATAAAGGGAATTATATCAAGGAAATAGCCCGGCAAATTTCAAATGACAAAATTCAAATGACAAATGAAGATGATTTCAGGGAATATGCGATCAAGACCATTTTAGGATGGATAAAAAAGGACCTGGAGGATTTTGGCGTAGTATTCGATGATTGGTTCTTTGAAAATACACTGTATAAGCAGGGAGATTTAAAACAGATATTATTAGAAAAGCTGAACCGGGAATATCCGGCCAAAGCATATGAGGCAGACGGCGCGGTTTTTGTTAAAACCACTGATTTTGGCGATGACAAGGACCGGGTGATCTTCCGGGCAGACGGCCGCCCGACCTATTTTGCCAGCGATATTGCTTACCTGATCGATAAATTTGAAAGAAAGCCGCCACTTGACCAGGTGATCAATATCTGGGGGGCGGACCACCATGGTTATGTCCCTAGGATGCAGGCAGTGGCCTCCATGCTTGGCTACAAGGAAAAGCTGAAAATAATTCTCTACCAGCTGGTCAGCCTTAAGAGAGGCAAAGAAACAGTCCCCATGTCTACCCGGGCCGGGGAATTTGTCACTTTACGGCAGGTCCTGGATGAAGTAGGCAAAGATGCCTGCCGGTTCTTCTTCTTAATGCGCAGTCCGGACAGCGCGCTTGATTTTGATTTGGAATTAGCCAAGAAACATAGTTCAGACAATCCGGTTTATTATGTCCAATATGCCCATGCCCGTATTTCCAGTGTCTTCAAGGAAGCAGCTAAAAACGGCTTAATGCTGGATGCTGTAAGCTTAAAAATAGAGACATTAGAACTACTAAAAGAGCAGGAAGAGATGCAATTGATCAAGAAATTAGCCAATTTCAGCAAAATACTGGCTGATTGCGCACGGACCTATGATCCTCATTGGCTCACGATATATTTACAGGAATTAGCCACTGTATTTCATAATTTCTATACCAGGCATCGCATCGTGACTGAAAACCGGGAATTGAGCCTGGCCCGCCTGCATTTGATCAAAGCAGTCAGCATTGTCCTAAAAGATGGATTGGACTTACTGGGTATTTCCGCTCCGGAGAAAATGTAGTAGATCAGTCCTGGCTCTAATCCGCGCTGCGCCCGCCGAAGCCTTAGTGGCGGGTAATCTGCCTTCAAAATCCGCGTAATCGAAGGGTGTTAGCCCTTAAAAATTCCCTTGACAAATAAAGAAAAAATAAGTATTATAGCAGTCAAACTCTGTTTTTGCGATTAGCTCATAATTTTGCTAAAAAGAGGGGGGCAAGATGAATAAAGTTGTTTTGATCGAAAAAGTCGCTTCTGCCGCGAAGATCAATAAAGCTGCAGCCAGCCGTGCCGTCTTGGCTATTATCAAAGAGATTACCCAGACTTTAAAACAAAACGGGAAGGTAGCAATCGCTGGTTTGGGTGCTTTTAAGGTGAAAACCCGTAAAGCCTGTACCGGGCGTAATCCGAAAACCGGGGCTAGTGTACAGATCCCGGCCAGGAAAGTGCCTGTTTTTAAGGCTAGTACTACTCTGAAGAATGCAATAAAGTAATTTCTAGCAGATAAATTAAGTTATTAGTAATTACTATCAAGGGTAGGGAGAGTATCTTCCTACCCTTTCAAACCTAAAATTGATAAATGAGGCAATATGAGTGAAGTTTTTGACCTGGCTGTCATTGGCGCTGGGCCGGGTGGTTATACTGTTGCTATCAGGGCTAGCCAGCTAGGGTCTAGCGTGGTCGTGATAGAAAAAGCAGTCTTAGGCGGAGTATGTTTAAACTGGGGTTGTATCCCTACTAAGACCATCATTGAAAGTCTAAAAACGATGAAAAAAGCCAGGGAAATAGCTACCTTGAGCGCAGAATATACAGTAACCCTGGAAAAACTTTTTCAACACAAGGATACCGTAGTCGGTAATTTACGCAAGGGATTAGAAACCCTGTTCAAGGCGCATAAAATCGCTATGATGACAGGGAATGCCCGGCTGCAGGATGCTAAAACCATTGTAGTTCAAGAAATTAACAGCCAGGACCAGCGCCTGCTCGAGGCCAGGAATATCATTATTGCGACCGGCAGCCGGCCAGTGGCCTTGCCAGTCTTGAAAACAGACGGCCGATATATAATTAATAGTGACCAGATCTTTAATTTGGCTAAGCAGCCGGCCAGCGTTCTTATCGTAGGCGGAGGAGCGATCGGCTGTGAATTTGCCCAGATTTTCCATGATCTGGGAGCGCAGGTCCATCTGGCAGAATTAACTCCACAACTCTTGCCGGAAGCAGATGAAGAAATAGCCAAACTGCTGTCTCTGGGCATGACTCGCAGCGGTATGAAGATATATACCGGCGTATCTGTGGAACATATCACCAGGGTCCAGGACCAGAGCAAGGTTATTTTTAGTAATAAGGAAGAGATAACCGTTGACTTGATAATCAGTGCCGTTGGCCGTCAGGCTAACATTGAAAACTTAGGACTGGAAAAAGCCGGCATTGCTGTAGACCGCGGCCGGATTAAGGTAACCAAGCACTTGGAAACAACGGCTAAAAATATCTATGCTATCGGTGATTGTATTAATGGCCCCATGCTGGCTCATAAAGCTTCATATGACGCGGTGATCGCGGCTGAAAATATTGCCGGCAGGGAAAAACAAGAAGCAGATTATGCCGCACTACCCAAATGTATCTTTACTGCCCCGGAAATAGGAATGGTTGGCCAGCGGGAGCAGGAAGCTAAAACTGCTGGAGCGGTCAAGATCGGCAAGTTTCCTTTTGCCGCGCTCGGCAAGGCCCAGGCTATGGGCGATACACGCGGTTTTGTGAAGGTCATAGCTCAGGCAGAAACAGGACAAATACTGGGTGGCCATATTATTGGCCCGCAAGCCACTGAATTGGTCAACCAGGTGGCACTGGCGATGGCTAATAAAATGACAGCGCAACAATTTGCCGAAGTGGTGTTTGCCCACCCGACCTTAAGCGAGGCAGTCAAGGAAGCAATGGAAGATGTAGATGGCCGAGCCATCAGTATAGCGCGAAAGAGGTAGAAATGGCAGACAAGAAAGAAATTAAAGGATTAATAACACTATCTGGCTGGGTATTTTATGGCTGGGGTGTCTTGGTGACTATTTTTGGATTTTTAAGACTGCTGAATATAGTCAAGCCAGACAGTGAATTTGTCACTGCTGCTGACTGGCTGCGTTTTAGCGTCTTTCAAGTCACTTATGGCATGGTTTGTGTCGGGGTCGGATATTTGCTGTTCCTGTTTATAAAGAAAAAATTGAATTAGTCATGAATACTTCGGTAAAAAACAAAATAGACCTGACCAAAATAGTAGAATTAAACGCTCTTTTAAACAAAAATCGTATTCATACCGTATGCGTTAGTGCCCGGTGTCCCAATAAAAGTGAATGTTTCGGTAAGAAAACAGTTACTTTCCTGATCTTGGGTGATGTTTGCACACGGCATTGCCGGTTTTGCAGCGTTAAGAAAGAGTCAGCGCCTACCCGGTTGGATAATGAAGAGCCGGGACGGATAGCTGAATTTGTCAAAGAATTAGGACTGGAGCACGTCGTTATCACTTCTGTGACCCGGGATGATCTGGCAGATGGCGGTGCCAGTCAGTTTGCCAAGACGATCCAGGCTGTACGGGCAAATGTTCCAACCGCCATTATCGAAGTCCTGGCCCCGGATTTTCAACTTGATCAGCAGGCTTTAAATAAAGTATTGACCGCGCGGCCGGATATTATTAATCATAACGTGGAAACTGTACCGAGATTATATAGCGTGGTGCGGCCAGAGGCTGATTACCAGCGGAGCTTAAAGGTTCTGGAATATTGTAAACAAAAAAGTCAAAAAACAATCACCAAGAGCGGTTTCATGCTCGGTTTAGGTGAAGAGGAAAAAGAAGTTGTCGCGGTTTTGCAGGATTTGCGTAAAATAAACTGTGACGTAGTAGTGCTGGGCCAATATTTCCAGCCGACAAAAAGTAATATGCCAGTGGAACGGTATTTAAGCCGGGAAGAATTTAAGAAATATGAAAAGATAGCGCAAGATATGGGATTCTTAGCTGTCGCTTCCGGACCAACTATGCGGAGTTCATACCTGGCTAAGGAATTATATAAAAAGATAAAAAGTTAGCGAGTTTCAAGTTGCGAGTTTAGTTAAAAAATTTTAGTGACAAACCCGTAACTCGTAACCCGAAACTTCATTAGGAGTTAATATGGTTGAATGCTCAGATAAACTAAAAAAGTTACCGCCGTATGTTTTTGCGGTAATGAAAAATTTGATGAAGGATGCGTACAGCAAAAAGCTTGATGTCATTGACTTGAGCATGGGTAATCCAGACCTGCCGACACCGAAACATGTGATCGACCGGCTGGTGGATACTGTGACCAATCATCCTAATACGCATCGTTATCCGCAAGCCAAAGGCATGCCGAAATTCCGGCAAGCGGTTTGCCAATTCTATCAGAACAGGTTTGGTCTCACTTTCGACCCTGAAACTGAGGCCTTAGCCCTGGTCGGCTCCAAAGAAGGCGTGGGCCATTTAGCCGCGGCGATACTTGATGCCGGGGATATTGCCCTGGTGCCGGGACCTTCTTACCCGGTACATTATAATGGCGTGATCCTGGCTGGCGGCCAGGTGCATTTGATGCCGTTACTGGAAGAGAATAACTATTTGCCGGACCTGACCAAGATACCGGAAGATGTGGCCCGCCAGGCCAAGTTGATGTTCATTAACTATCCTAATAATCCGACAGCTGCAGTGGTGGAAGACCTTAAATTCTATGAAGAGGTCGTGGCTTTTGCCAAGAAGTACGATATTATCGTGGGCAGTGACCTGGCTTATTCAGAGATCTGCTTTGACGGCTATAAAGCGCCCAGCTTTATGCAGGTGCCGGGAGCTAGGGATATTGCGATAGAATTCGGCTCTTTTTCCAAAACCTATAACATGGCTGGCTGGCGTATGGGTTTTGCCGTAGGCAATGCCAGGATACTGGGTTATTTGGAAAAATTCAAGAGCTACATGGATTATGGTGTTTTCACAGCTCTCCAATTAGCCGGAGTGGCGGCCTTGACCGGTCCGCAGGATTGTATCGCTGAAACCTGCAAGATCTACCAACACCGTCGCGATATCATGGTGGAAGGATTGAATAAGATAGGCTGGAAAGTGAACAAACCTAAAGCCACGATGTATTTATGGGTGCCTATCCCGGAAAAGTTCAAGCAGATGAAATCACTGGAATTCTGCGAATTCCTGTTGAAGGAAACCGGGGTCGCGGTTGCTCCTGGCAATGGGTTTGGCGAAAATGGCGAAGGGTATGTGCGCATTGCCCTGGTGACCCATGATAACCGGTTCCATGACGCTTTATTGCGCTTAAAAAAATTATTGAAGTAAATTTGAGGTGAAGTATGGTTAATATAGGATTGATCGGCTGCGGCATCGTCGGCCAGGGTGTTTTGAAAGTAATGGAAAAACACCAGGCCTCTATTGAAAGAAGGGTCGGCGCCCCGGTCAATATCGTTAAAATTTGCGATCTTAATCCGCGGGTAGCTGATAAAGTTTCTGCCCGGTATAGGGATATATTTTGCAAGGACCCAGATGAGATTATCCAGGATCCGGAGATCGACCTGGTGGTAGAGCTGGTCGGCGGAGTAGATTTTGCCCGCAAAATAATCCTGCAGTCTTTCCAGCAGGGCAAGCATGTCGTGACTGCCAATAAAGCGCTCTTATCCCAATATTGGGATGAGATCTTTGTCCAAGCCAGGAAGTACGGGGTCTTGATCTATTTTGAAGCCAGTGTGGGTGGCGGCATACCCATTATTGAATCGCTGAATGAAGGATTAGCGGCGAACAAGATCGAATCTATCCTGGGCATATTGAACGGTACCACTAATTTTATCCTGACCAAAATGAGCGAAGAAAAAATGGATTTTGACAAAGCTTTGCGGCAGGCCCAAAAACTTGGGTTTGCCGAGCGCAATCCGTCCCTGGATATTAAAGGCATAGATTCCCGGCATAAAATATCCATCTTGGCTTCTATTGCTTTTGGTTCCTGGATAAGGCCAGAAGATATTTACTGCCAGGGCATAGAAAAAATATCATTACAGGATGTGGTCAATGCCGATGAGGAATTTGGCTATGCCCTGAAACTGCTGGCTATTGCCAAAGATGACCATGGAGCGATCCAGATCCGCGTTCATCCAACCCTGATCTCCAAAGAGCACCTGTTGACCTCGGTGGACAACCAGTATAACGCTATTTATATCAGCGGCGATGCCTCCGGTGATACCATGTATTATGGCCAGGGCGCCGGCCAGATGCCTGCTGCCAGCGCTGTGGTCAGTGATATTATCGATTTGTCACGGGGTATTTATTACAAGACTGCTGGTACTATGCCCTATGTGCATTATGACCCGTATAAAAAATTAAAGATCAGGAATATTGCCGAGCTGGAAACCAAGTATTACATGCGTTTTACTACTAAGGATAAACCAGGCGTGCTGTCCAAGATATCCGGCATCCTGGGCAGGAACAAAGTCAGCATTGAATCATGTTTCCAAAAGGGTTATGGCCGGCGCAACCGGGTACCGATCATAATGATCACTCATAAGGCTTTGGAAAAGAATGTGATGAAAGCTCTGGCAGAGATCAACCGGCTGCCGGTAGTGCAGTCTGATACTGTGTATATACGAATAGAAGAGTAAAATAGTTCTCTCCCAGCAAACGTTGGCGGGCAGGCATTGTTGATAGTTTCAGCCAGAGGCTGATCCGCCTTTGGCGGAGATAAGTTGATAGAAAAAGCGAAAGAGGAGAAGATGAGTTACCAGGGTTTAATCGAAAAATATAGGGAGTATTTGCCGGTATCTGCTAAAACCCCGGTGATCTCTTTGCTGGAAGGTAATACTCCGCTTATCCCGGCGCAGAACCTGAGCCGTATCCTGGGAAACAAAGTGGAAATATACCTGAAATATGAGGGTTTGAATCCTACTGGTTCTTTCAAGGACCGGGGCATGACCATGGCAATTTCCAAAGCTGTGGAAGAAGGAAGCAAAGCAGTTATTTGCGCTTCTACCGGCAATACTTCAGCCTCGGCTGCTGCCTACGCCGCCAGAGCTGGTATAAAATGCATTGTCCTTATTCCAAACGGAGCCATTGCCTTGGGCAAACTATCCCAAGCTATGATCCATGGTGCGCAAGTACTGCAGGTCAAAGGTAATTTTGACGAAGCGTTAGAGCTGGTCAAAGAGATCAGCCAAAAATATCCCATCACCCTGGTGAATTCGCTTAATCCCTATCGTATTGAGGGCCAGAAATCAGGGGCTTTTGAAGTTATCGAAGTATTAGGCGATGCTCCTGATTACCAGTTCATGCCTGTTGGCAATGCCGGCAACATTACTGCCTATTGGAAAGGATATAAAGAATATAAAGAAAAAGGCAAGTCCAAAAATACACCCAAGATGATGGGTTTCCAGGCTGCAGGATCAGCCCCGATAGTTTTGGGACATCCAGTCAAGGATCCTAAAACCTTGGCCACTGCCATCAAAATAGGTAATCCTGCCTCCTGGAAACAGGCGGAAGATGCCCGTGATGAATCTGGCGGTGTGATCGATATGGTCAGCGATGATGATATCGTCAATGCGTATCAGATGCTGGCTAAACATGAGGGAGTATTCTGCGAGCCGGCCAGCGCGGCCGGAGTAGCTGGCTTGAAAAAGTATATTGAAAAAGGATATTTTCAGCCGACCGCGAACCGCGAACCCGCCACTAAAACATCGGCGGGCAGCCCGCGGACTGTTAAGATAGTTTGCATCCTGACTGGACATGGCTTAAAAGATCCAGACAATGCGATCAAAGTCGCTACCCAACCCAAAGTTGTAGCAGCTAATATCGATATCATCAAAAAAGAGATAGGTTTGTAATCAGTGTAATCCCTGTCCGCCTCAGGCGGATCTTTCGTAATCTGTGTAATCCAAGGAGCTTTTTAGTGAAGTACGCAATTCTGATCGGTGACGGCATGGCGGATTATCCTATTCCGGAATTGGGATTTAAGTCCATTCTGGAAGCAGCCAACACTGAAAATATGGACAAACTCAGTGCCATGGGGCAGGAAGGGCTCACCCATAATATTCCGGATAATTTACCTGCTGGCAGTGACGTCGCGGCTTTATCCCTGATGGGGTATGATCCGGAAAAGTTTTATACTGGCCGCGGTCCCCTGGAAGCAGCCAATATGGGTGTGCTCCTGGAAGGCGAAGAAAATGCGTTCCGCTGCAATCTCGTTTATATTGAAAATGGCATCATGACAGATTATAGCGCCGGCCACATTACGACTGAAGACGCCAAGGTCCTGATCGAGTACCTGCAGGATAAAATAGGTACGGACAAAGTGCGTTTTTACCCGGGCATGAGTTATCGCCATTTGACAGTTATTAAGGGAGATTTTAACAGTTTGAAAACAACGCCGCCGCATGATATCACTAACCAAAAGATCGGGGCCCATCTTCCTGCCGGCAAAGGACAGGAATTCATACAGGAGCTGATGTTTAGCTCAGTCCCATTGCTGGAGAAACATCTGGTCAACCAGCGCCGGGCTGATGCTGGGAAAAAACCGGGCAATATGATCTGGTTATGGGGACAAGGCCTTCGGCCGCAGTTGCCAACTTTCCAGTCAAAGTTTAATTTGACCGGGTCCGTGATCTCAGCCGTGAACCTGATCAAGGGTTTAGGCCGGTATGCCGGCTTGAATGTGATCGATGTTCCAGGAGCGACCGGCTATATTGATACCAATTACCGGGGCAAAGCAGAATATGCTCTGCGGTCATTGGAGAAAAATGATTTTGTCTTTGTCCATGTGGAAGCGCCGGATGAAGCCGGACACAACGGTGATATAGAGATGAAAAAGAAAGCAGTAGAAGATTTTGATTACGAAGTGGTTGGCCGGATAGCGGAAGGGATCAAAATATTCGGTGATTACCGTATCCTGGTATTACCAGACCATCCGACCCCGATTTCCCTGCGGACCCATACCCGGGAAGCAGTGCCTTTTGTGGTAGCAGGCTCTGATATCGAGCCCAGTGGTGTTGGCAAATTTGATGAGCTAACCGTGAAACAAACTAAAAACATCTATAACCAGGGCTTTAAACTTATTGAAAAGTTTTTAAGCAAAGAGAAGTTTGTAATTTAATAAAGGTGTAGAGCTGTAGATGTCCAGCAAGGAGTTCAGCAGGCTATAAAGATGTAGAGAGGCAGGATTCTTTACAGCTATACAGCTTTACAGCTGCTTTTAACGGGGGTATTTAAATTGGGTTTAGTGGTGATGAAATTTGGCGGGTCCAGTGTAGCAGATGCAGACAAAATAAAAAATGTCGCTCAGCGGGTCATGGAGACCAGGGATGCGGGAAATAAAGTGGTAGTTGTGGTTTCCGCCCCCGGGGATACTACCGATGACCTGATTACCTGGGCAGAAAAGATCACTGCAGATCCGGATGACCGGGAAATGGATATGCTGCTTTCGACCGGCGAACAAATGTCCATAGCTTTATTAGCCATGGCGATCAAAGACAAAGGATATAAAGCGCTTTCCCTGACTGGCTCCCAAGTAGGTATCTTAACCGACAAAGTCCATAATATGGCCAAGATCGTGCATATTCCCACGAAGAAGATCAGGAAAGAACTCAGAAAAGGCAATATCGTGGTAGTGGCCGGTTTCCAGGGGATCACGGAAGATGAAGATATCACTACCTTGGGCCGCGGCGGTTCAGACCTGACCGCGGTAGCGCTGGCTTCGGTATTAAAAGCAGACGTCTGCGAGATTTTCACTGATGTGCTGGGAGTTTACACCACTGATCCGCGCCTTGTACGCGAAGCCCGGAAGCTGGATATTATTTCCTACGATGAGATGCTGGAAATGGCCGGCCTGGGCGCACAAGTGATGCAAGCCCGCTCGATCGAAGTAGCGAAAAAGTTTAATATCGATATCCACGTGCGTTCCACTTTTTCACACGAAAAAGGAACGATCATTACCAGGGAGGTCAGTAAAATGGAAGATGTAGTCGTCAGGGGAATAGCCAGTGATAAAAATCAAGCCAAGATATCGATCATAGATTTGCCTGATAAGCCTGGTGTAGCCGCCAGTATGTTTACCGAATTGGCAGCTAAAGGCATTAATGTGGACATGATCATCCAGTCCAGCGCGGCTGACGGCAGGAATGATATTTCTTTTACTGTTAGCCATAAGGATTTGTCCAAGACCTTGGAAGTTATGGAAAAAATAAAACGGGAATTAGGGGCCACAGAAGTGATCCATGACCGAAATGTAGCTAAGATTTCTATCGTGGGCGTAGGCATGCGTTCGCATGTCGGTATTGCCAGCAAGATGTTCAGCGCCCTGGCGCGGGCCGGCATTAATATTGAAATGATCTCCACCAGTGAGATCAAGATTTCCTGCGTGATTAAGAATATTAATGTAGAAAAGGCCGTAAAAGTTATTCATAAAGCTTTCAACCTGGATAAGAAATAGCTCGCATTGCTCGCTGAGATTACGCACCTGCCTGCCGTCAGGCAGGGATTTTGAAAGCGGATTCCGCGGATTAAAACAATTGAAGGTGATAAAATGAGAAAGATATATCTATACGATACGACATTACGTGATGGAGCCCAGACCGAAGGGATCAGTTATTCGCTGGAAGACAAGCTAGCCATCACCCAGAAGCTGGATGACCTGGGTATCGATTATGTCGAAGGCGGCTGGCCCGGATCCAATCCCAAGGATATACTCTATTTCCAGAAAGCTAAAAAATTAAAACTGAAACATGCCCAGGTAGCTGCTTTTGGCAGTACCAGGCATGCAAAAAATAAAGCTGAAAAAGACCCGAATTTGAAAGCCCTGATCGCTGCCGGCACTCCGGTGGTGACTATTTTCGGCAAATCCTGGGACTTGCACGTCAAGTATGCCCTGCGGGTCTCCATGGAAGAAAACCTGGCCATGATCTATGACTCGGTGAAATATTTAAAGAAAAAAGGCAAAGAAGTTATTTATGATGCCGAACATTTCTTCAATGGATTCAAGGATAATCCTGAATATGCCATCAGGACATTGCAAATGGCGGAAGAAGCTGGCGCAGATTGCCTGGTCTTATGTGATACCAATGGCGGGTCATTGCCGTTTGAAGTTGAAGAGATAGTGGCCAATGTAGCCAGGATAGTTAAGGCGCCAATAGGTATTCATGCGCACAATGATTCTGATACAGCCGTTGCTAATTCACTGTCGGCAGTCAAAGCCGGGGCGATACATGTCCAGGGGACGATCAATGGCCTGGGCGAGCGCTGCGGTAATGGTAATCTTTGTTCGATCATTCCCGGGTTGGATCTCAAAATGGGCCTGGACGCGCTTAACCAGAAACAATTAGCAAAATTAACTGCCATCTCACGGTATATCAGCGAAGTGGCTAATATCGCGCCTAATGATCACCAGCCATATGTAGGATTGAGTGCTTTTACCCATAAAGCCGGCATCCATGTCAGCGCGGTTGAGCGTAAGAGCGAAACATATGAACACATTGCTCCTGAAGTGGTAGGTAATCAACGCCGGGTATTAGTTTCGGAGTTGTCCGGTAAAAGCAATATACTTTTCTTGGCCCAGAAACTGGGGTTGGAACTGGATCCGGATAAACCACAAACTAAAGAGATATTACAAACAGTCAAGGAGCTGGAGCATGAGGGATACCAGTTTGAAGCAGCTGAAGCTTCCCTGGAGATCCTGATCAAGAAGGCGACCGGCCATCATAAAAAATTCTTTGAATTAAAAGGATTCAAGGTGATCGTAGAAAGAAGAAATGAAGAACTGGTTTCCGAAGCGACCATTAAGTTATTTGTCGGCGGAGAACTGGTGCATGTCGCGGCCGAAGGTGACGGTCCGGTCAATGCCCTGGATGGCGCTTTACGCAAAGGCCTGGGTAAATTTTATCCGCAACTTAAGGAAATGCGGCTAGTGGATTATAAGGTCAGGGTCTTGAACACAGGCGCTGCTACCGCTGCCAAAGTGCGGGTACTGATCGAATCGCAGGACCAGGATAAGATCTGGGCGACTGTTGGCGTCAGCGAAAATATCATTGAAGCCAGCTGGAAAGCCCTGGTAGATTCAATAGAGTATAAGCTACTTAAGAAGTAACAGGAGGTTTGCAATGCGCAGTGACGCAATGAAAAAAGGATTAGAGAAGGCGCCACACCGGTCATTATTTAAAGCCATGGGGTATACTAATGAAGAATTAGCGCTGCCGATCATCGGTATAGCTAATTCCGCCAACGAGATCGTACCCGGGCATATTCATCTGGATAAGATCTGTGAAGCAGTTAAAGCCGGCGTCAGGATGGCTGGCGGTACGCCTATGGAATTCAGGACCATCGGTATTTGTGATGGCATTGCCATGAATCACGGTGGTATGAAATACTCATTGCCCAGCCGTGAAGTCATTGCTGACTCAGTAGAGATCACTAGCAAAGCTATGCCGTTTGACGGCCTGGTACTGATCCCTAACTGTGATAAAGTCATACCTGGAATGGTGATGGCCGCGGCACGGCTTAATATACCCAGTATTGTCATCAGCGGCGGCCCGATGCTGGCTGGTAAAGATGCTGAAGGCAAAGCCTGTGACCTGGTACAGAGCATGTTTGAAGGAATTGGCCGGGTGGCAGCCAAGAAAATGACTGAAAAAGAATTAGCAGACCTGGAAGATGTGGCTTGCCCCGGAGCAGGTTCCTGTTCAGGCATGTACACTGCTAATTCTATGAACTGTCTTTGTGAAGCATTAGGTATTGCCCTGCCTGGTAATGGCACGATACCGGCGGTGTTTGCCGCCCGTTACCGGCTGGCCAAACATGCCGGTATGCGCATCATTGACCTGGTGAAACGCAATATCCGGCCGCGTGATATTATGACCAAAAATGCTTTTTATAACGCTTTCTCCGTGGATATGGCTTTTGGCGGTTCGTCCAATACCGCTTTGCATCTGCCGGCCATTGCCAAAGAAGCGCAAGTCGAGTTTGACCTGAATATGATCAATGAAGTGAGTGCCAGGATACCGCATATCTGCAATATGGCCCCGGCCGGGCCGTACCATCTGCAGGACCTGGATAATGCCGGCGGCGTCATGGCTATTATGAAGGAATTAAGCAAGAAAAAACTTATTAAAACTACGCCTATTACCGTGACTGGTAAGACGGTGGAAGATAATATCAAGTCGGTGGAAGTGAAAAACAAGGAAGTGATCCGCCCCTTGAACAAACCGTGGCATGCAACAGGAGGACTCGCCGTGCTGAAGGGGAATCTAGCCCCCAACGGCGCGATCGTAAAACAGATAGGTGTAGCCGCGGATATGCTGACCCATGTCGGTCCGGCCAGGGTTTTTGAAAGCGAAGAAGAAGCAGTGACAGCTATCATGGGCAACAAGATCAAGAAAAATGATGTTATTGTCATTCGCTACGAAGGCCCCAAAGGCGGTCCCGGTATGCGGGAAATGCTGACCCCGACCAGCACTTTATGTGGTTTAGGAATCGACAAGTATGTTGCTTTGATCACTGATGGCAGGTTTTCCGGCGGGACACGCGGCTGTGCTATCGGCCATGTTTCCCCGGAAGCGGCTGAAGGCGGCCCGATCGCCATTATCAAAGACGGTGATATGATCCAGATCGATATTCCCAAGAAAAAACTGGATATACGCCTGACTGAAATGGAGATTAAAACCCGCTTGGCCAGGTGGAAAGCGCCGAATGCCAAAGCCCGTGAGGGAGTGTTGGGGCGGTACGCGAAACTGGTCACCAGCGCGAGTACAGGAGCAGTTTTAAAATAATACATAATACAGTTACGGGTTGACTAGTTACGGGTTACGAGTTAAGGAACTCGCAACTCGCAACCTGAAACTCGCAACCAATTCTGGAGGTTTTTCTAGTGAAGAAGACAGGTGCACAAATATTAATTGAATCATTGATAAAGGAAAAAGTGGAAGTTGTGTTTGGTATCCCAGGCGGAGTTTTTCTGCCTACTTTTGATGCCTTATACGATTCACCGCTGAGATTTATCCTGACCAGGCATGAACAGGGAGCAGCCCATATGGCTGAAGGTTATTCCCGGGCATCGGGTGGGATAGGAGTTTGTTTTGCTACCAGCGGACCAGGGGCTACCAATCTGGTGACAGGATTGGCTAATGCCAATATGGATTCAATTCCCATGATCGCGATCACTGCCCAGGTGGCTACTAACCTGATCGGTAATGACGCGTTCCAGGAAGCGGATATTACCGGGATCACCCGTCCAGTGACTAAACATAATTATTTAGTGAAAGATGTGCGGGACCTGGCACGTACCGTCAAAGAGGCTTTTTATATCGCCCAAACCGGTCGTCCCGGACCGGTGTTGATCGACTTGCCGGTTGATGTGCAGAAGGCAGAGTGTGAGTTTTCTTATCCAGCGCAAGCAGATATCAGGAGCTACCGGCCCAATTACAAGGGGCATCCTGGCCAGATCAAAAAAGCCGCAGAAATGATCAATCACGCGCAAAAACCAGTGCTTTATATTGGCGGCGGGGTTATTACTTCCGGCGCGCATAAAGAGATCATGGCGCTGGCGGAGAAAGCGCAGCTGCCCGTTATTTGGACCTTGATGGGCATTGGCGCTTTCCCGAGCGCTCACGACCTTTCTTTAGGTATGGTGGGAATGCACGGGACCTATAGCGCTAATCATGCTACGCAGAAATCCGACTTGATCATTGCCGTGGGGGCGCGGTTTGACGATCGCGTGACGGGGAGACTGGATAAATTCGCTCCCGGGGCCAAAGTGATCCATATTGATATTGATCCTACCAGTATTTCCAAGAACATCAAGGTGGATGTGCCGATCGTGGGAGATGCCAAAGTCATCGTTGCAGAATTAGTGAAATCAGTTGCCAAAAAGACCAAAATGACTGCTTGGCATAAGCAGATAGAGATCTGGAAAAAAGATTTTCCGCTGACCTATAAAAAGGACGGTAAACTGCGGGCCCAGTATGTCATTGAGCAGATCAGTGAGATCACTAAGGGAAATGGCATTATCACCACGGAGGTGGGCCAGAACCAGATGT
>DJVG01000016.1 GCA_002441095.1 Elusimicrobia bacterium UBA6262 | reverse complement strand
CATATTTTTGTCAGCTGGCTCCATCCTTATAAGGAACAGAAATTGATAGTGGTCGGGGCCGCCGGTATGGCTGTTTTTGACGACATGACCAAAGAAAAGCTGTTTATGTATCCGCATAAGATTGAATGGAAAGAAGGCAAGATACCGGTAGCGCAAAAAGCTGATTACCAGGTTATTCCGGTTGATGCAGCCGAGCCGTTAAAAGTGGAGCTGGAACAATTCCTGGACAGCGTGCGGCAAAGGAAGTACCCGGTAACTGACGGGGCTGAGGGATTACGGGTGTTGCGGGTCTTGGAGGCGGCTGAAAAGGACCTGGCTGCAGCAGGTAATGGCAAGAAAGATGGTCCGGCTGAAGTCTTTATTCATGAAAGCGCTTACGTAGATGAGAACGTCGAAATCGGCAAAGGAACCAAAATATGGCATTTTTCCCATATACTCAAAGGGACAAAGATCGGGGAAAAGTGCGTGATCGGTCAAAATGTGGCGATCGGGCCGGACGTGATCGTCGGGAATAATTGCAAGATCCAGAATAATGTCTCGGTTTATAAGGCAGTCAAGCTGGAAGACGATGTTTTCTGTGGTCCTTCCTGCGTGTTCACGAATGTTTATAATCCCCGGTCTTTCATTGAGCGGAAGAACGAGTTCCGCCAGACCCTGGTGAAAAAAGGCGCCTCTATCGGTGCCAATGCCACGGTTGTCTGCGGTACCACTGTCGGCCGCTATGCCTTTGTCGGGGCCGGCGCAGTGGTGAAAAAGGATGTTGCTGATTATGCTATTGTCGCCGGCGTGCCGGCCAGGCAGGTAGGCTGGACCTGTAAATGCGGCACAACCCTGAAATTTGCCGGCCAGGAAGCGACCTGCGGCTCATGCGGCAATAAGTATAAACTTACCGACGGAAACTTTATAGTAGTAATGGAAAAATAACCAGTTACATTTACTAGAAATGGCTGAAGGAGAAAGAGACTATTAGAGAGCATATATTTCGTCTGGCCAAGAATAGCTTGATTTATGGGGCGGGTCAGGTAGCTAATAAATTGATCGGACTTTTGGTTTTGCCGATTTTCACTACCTACCTGACACCGGTCGATTACGGCGTGATCGGGGTATTGGCTTTCATTTCTTTTTTAATAGCACCCTTGTTCGGCCTGGGGCTGGGGATCTCTTGCGGTATCGCTTATTATGAAAAAGATAGTGAAACAAGGAAAGACCAAACTATCTGGACTACTTTTGTCCTGCTGGGTTTCAGTTCAGTCATCCTGCTTTTAGTGACCATGATATTCTCCAAAGAGCTCAGTGTGCTGTTTTTTAAAAGTACCACGTATAACAATTTCATAATCCTAAGCGTGCTTACATCTATCTTTAATTCAATCTTAATACAACCTTTTACTTTAAAACTACAATTAGATAATAAAGCTAAACTTTATGTGGTCCTTTTTGTTATTGCCAACGTGGTCACCCTGATCTTAAATTTATTTTTTGTCATTATCCTCAAAAGAGGAGTTTGGGGCTGGGTTGAGTCGGGATTGATCTCAGGTTTAATTACCTTAGTGCTTTTTGCCATACCCACTCTGAAATATACTAAATTTGCCGTTACTTATGATCTGGCGAAAGAATTGATCAAGCTGGGACTACCCCTGGTCCCGTCGTTTTTCTTTCTTTTTGTCATTCAACATAGCAGCAGGTACATGTTGGAAAGATATCACGATTTGCAGGCAGTAGGGATCTTTACAATTGGCTACAACTTTGGCCTGGCTATTAATCTGGGGGTAGGTTCTTTTACCACTGCCTGGTATCCATATTTTACTTCTTTTATGAATAAACAGGAAGAAACCAAGTTTATTTTTAATCGTATCTTAACGTATTACACCTATGGTTTTGGCACTTTGGTCATAATGTTCTTCCTCTTTGCCAAAACGGCACTGATTTTATTAACCCAGCCACAGTTTTATACCGCCTATACTGTAGTTGGTTTTATCGCCTTGTCCCAGTTTTTTATCGGTGTGTTCAGTCTATTAGTACCCGGTATATATTTTAATAAAGAGACTAAATATGTGAATTATGTGCAAGTACTAAGTTGTATCGTAGTACTACTTTTAAACTGGCTATTGATACCAAGGTTTGCGGTGATAGGAGCGGCTCTGGCCACTGTCGGCGGTGTTGGTTCCATGGCCTTTTTCCAATACTTGCTGAATAATTACCGACCCTATGTAAAGATCGAATACGAGTGGATCAGATTACTGAAATTTGCCGGTTTATTGATACTGGCCGCGGCCTATGCCTTTTATATCGCCAGGTATAGCTGGAAATTGAACCTGGCTTTATCGCTGTCCGGTTTTATTATTACGCTATGTATCGTGTGGACATTTTTAACCGCGGCAGAAAAGACCCTGCTCATCAATAAATTGCATATAGGAGTTAAGATAAATGTCTAAGAACCAGGATACTAATGTATATATGCGCGAGCCAATAAAATATTGTAAAGATATTCCGGTTTTCAGCGAATCAGACGATTACCTGCGTAATTATGAAGCGGTGGCGGCGGATCATTTACAGGCATTAGCCAAAGATGGGGTCAACCCCTGGATCGTTGAAAATGATTGGGTCGAATTGGAAGAGTCTACGGCGTCTTTAATAAGAAAGTACAGACAGCCCGGAGATAAAATACTTGATGTGGGTATTGGGTTGGGACGATTGACTGCCCGTTTCCCGGAATTAGATAGATACGGCATGGACATCAGCTTGTCGTACTTAGAGAAGGCGGCCGAAAAAGGAATTAAAGTATGCTACGCAAAGGTAGAGGATATGCCCTATACCCATAATTTTTTTGATGTGGTTGTCTGTACGGATGTCCTGGAACATGTACTTGATCTGAATCTGGCGATAAGACAGATGCTTATTGTGCTGAAACCAGGCGGATACCTGATCGTACGAGTACCCTACCGAGAGAAATTGGCCCATTATCTGGATAAGAGCTATCCTTATAAATACTCCCATCTCAGGTTTTTTGATGAATATTCCTTAGCTTTGCTGTTTACCAAGGTTTTTAACTGTACGGTAATGGAAAGCTCATACGTTCTGTACATGCCTCTGGACTATAAACTGAAATATCAATTTCCCGTTTATCGGGTAAATAAGATATACATGCAATTGACCTACTTGGTGAAACATTTGAATAAAAGATTGCATTCCTATCTTATGCGTAAATCTTTTGATTCCGTGTGTATTAATTTTGTAGTCAAAAAAACGGAATAAGTTGGCGGGGACAGTGATAAACGGCATTTTGCTAATATATAACCAGCCGGTGCGCAGGAACGCCTCTACCATCCCTGAACATGTTAATTCTTTTCAGGCTCATTCCCGTTTTAAGGTTTGGAACGTAAATACCTATCTGGGCTTTCCTAAGAATCTAAATAAACTGCGGTTTAAGACGGTGGTACTGCATTATTCGCTGTTTGGCTGGAAAGAATACCCGCTGGATAATAATTACCTGGCTTACCTGGAGCATTGCCAGGATAGCCATAAGATCGCTTTTTTTCAGGATGAATATAGCTGGTGCCGCAAAAGATTTGACTTTATCAATAAATACGGAATTAATTGTATTTACTCCCTGCTGGAACCGGAATATTTTAAAGATGTTTATCAAAAATACACAAAGGTAAAGAAAATATATACTTGTATCCCGGGATATGTGAGTGATGAATTGCTCCAGCACTCCCGGCGCTATTTCATTAATTATGAAGATAGGACGGTGGACGTCGGTTACCGGGGCCGGGAACTGCCATTCTATATGGGCGAAGCAGCGCAAGAGAAAACGGAAATTGCCAGGATATTCGCCGGCCTGGCGCAAAAAGAAAAATTGAAATTAGATCTTGGCACGAAGGAAGGGGCCCGGCTTTACGGGTCAAAATGGTACAGTTTCCTGGCCAACTGTAAGGCGGTGTTAGGCGTGGAAGCCGGTGTTTCGGTCTTTGATCTTGAAGATGAAGTTTTGCATGAATATGAGAAATTAATGGCTACCCGGCTGCTGCAGAAATATTCTGAATTCAAGGAAAAAGCCCGGGCGGTGCTGGACCGGTGGGAAAATCGTATTTTCTACCGCACCATCAGTCCCCGTCATTTTGAAGCAGCAGCGTTCAAAAATTGCCAGCTCCTATTCGCCGGAAAATATTCCGGTATTATGAACCCAATGAAGCATTACCTGCCTTTAAAAAAGGATTTTTCCAATATCAAAGAAATATTAAGCTTACTTAAAAACGAGGAATTTTGCCGGCAGTTGACTGATAACGCCTACCGGGACCTGATCGCTTCGGGTAAATACAGCTATCGGCAGTTTATGGAAGGCTTTGATAATGCTTTACTGGCCGCGGGATTAACGCCGGAAATCAGCCCGGCTGAGGCACATAATATTACCAGGTTATTGGCGGGGGATAAGGTTTGGAGAATGGTGGAAGGGTATCTTAAATTTGTCAAGAATACTCCTTTTCCGGGGCGTAAGATCATCGCTGATGTAGCCAAAAAATTAATAGTCAAAACTGCGAATTAAAAAGAGGCAGCCATGTGCGGCATAGCAGGAATCATCAATGTTAAACAAAAAGCTTATCGGGAAATAGACCGTCATCTTAAGGTAATGAACAAGATCCAGGCCCACCGCGGTCCGGATGGTGAAGGTATTTGGACCCATCAGGATAAACACGTTGGTTTAGCTCACCGGCGCTTGAGTATTATCGACTTGCAGACCGGGGCGCAGCCGATGCAGGATGAGCGCGGTAATGTGGTTTGTTTTAACGGAGAGATCTATAATTACCTGGAACTTAAGAAGGAATTAAGGGATTTCCAATACCAGACTACTTCTGATACAGAAGTGATTTTAGCCGCCTACCAGAAGTGGGGGTCTGAATGTGTCAATCACTTCAAGGGAATGTTCGCGTTCGCCCTCTGGGATGAGTCAAAAAGGCAGTTGTTTTGCGCCCGGGACCGTTTTGGGATAAAACCTTTTTATTATGTAATGGTGGATGATGTTTTTTATTTCGCGTCTGAAACCAAAACACTGTTACCGTTCCTGAAAGAGACTGCTGTTAATCTCGAAGCTCTCAAGGAATACCTGGTATTCCAGTTTTACCTGAACGGGAAGACATTATTCGCCGGGATCAATGAATTATCCCCGGCCCACTGTTTGACCGTCAAAGACGGCCCGCCCAGGATCGAAAGATATTGGGAAGTTTATTACCACCTGGAGTTTGGCCGTCCGGCAGAGTATTTTGAGGAAAAATTAAGATCCCTACTGGAAGAATCAGTTAAGATACATGTACGCAGCGATGTACCGGTTGGTGCTTATCTGAGCGGTGGCACTGATTCCAGCTTGATCGCCTCGCTGTCCAGCCGGTATTTGGCCGGGCAAGAGCATAAAGCTTTTCACGGCCGGTTCCTATCGCCTGATAATGCCTATGACGAAAGCAAATACGCTGCCCTGCTGGCAGCGGAGAAAGGCTTTACCCTGCACCAGGTGGATATATCCAGCAAGGATTTCACGGAGGTGATTAAAAAAGTCATCTACCACCTGGACTATCCTATTGCCGGGCCGGGTTCTTTTCCTCAATTTATGGTGTCTAAATTGGCGTCACAGCATCGCAAAGTAGTCCTGGGGGGACAGGGTGGCGACGAGGTCTTTGGCGGATATGTGAGATATTTGATCGCCTATTTTGAACAATGCATCAAGGGAGCGATCGAGGGCACCTTGCATAATGGTAATTTTGTGGTGACCTATGAATCCATCATTCCGAACCTCGCACTGCTGCGTAATTACAAGCCGCTGCTGCAGGAATTCTGGCAGGAGGGGCTTTTTGAATCCCTGGATAAAAGATACTTCCGTTTGATCAACCGGGCTACGACCATGGGCCAGGAGATAAACTGGCAAGCGATCGGGGAATTTCCCGTTTTTGAAACATTCCAGGGGATCTTTAACGGCCATAATGTAGGGAAAGAATCCTATTTCGATAAAATGACCCATTTTGATTTCAAGACCCTGTTGCCGGCATTATTGCAGGTTGAAGACCGGATGAGCATGGCCCACGGCCTGGAATCCAGGGTTCCTTTCCTGGACCATGAAGTGGTGGAGTTTGCCGCGACCATACCTGCGGATGTGAAATTCAAGGATGGGAAATTGAAGATGATATTGCAGGATGCGATGCAAAGCTACCTGCCGGAAGGCATCTTGAACAGGAAAGATAAAATGGGTTTTCCGGTGCCGCTGACCGAGTGGTCCAAAAATGAATTGAAGGATTTTATTTTTGATACTTTCAATACCCCGGACCGTTTCTTCCTCAATAAAAAAGAAATCCTGAAAAATATTTCCAAAGAGGCAAAATTCGGCCGGAAACTGTGGGGCTTGCTTTCCCTGGAGCTTTGGTGCCGCGAGTTTATCGATCAACAGCATAAATATAAATCCATGATAGCTTAGGAGGTAACATGAAAATATTGATCACCGGAGGTGCCGGCTTTGTCGGTTCAACCCTGGCTGATAAACTGCTGGCCCAGGAAAACCAGGTGTTGGTAATAGATAACTATGCTACTGGCCGGAGAGACAACCTGGTGCCGCAGAAAAATCTTAAAGTAGTGGAAGGATCCATAGCTGACCAGCAGCTGGTGGAAAAATGTTTTGCCGAATTTGGGCCAGACCAGGTGGTTCATGCCGCGGCCGCCTATAAGGATCCGGATAATTGGGTCGAGGACGCGTTGACCAATGTCCTGGGAGCTGTTAATGTAGTACAGGCGGCAAAAAAAGCTAAAGTACAACGGCTCATTTACTTCCAAACCTCGCTCTGCTATGGCCTTAAACCACTGGAACAACCCATCAGCTTGAAACATCCGTTGTTCTCGGGAGGAAATAGCGGCGGCAGCAGTTATGCCATTTCTAAAACCGCGGCAGAATTATATATCGAATTGAGCGGGCTTGATTTTGTTTCGTTCCGCCTGGCCAATGCGTATGGCCCCAGGAACCTGAGCGGTCCTTTGCCGACATTCTACGCCCGGCTGACCGGTAATAAGCCCTGTTTCGTCATGGATACGCGCCGGGATTTTATTTTTATAGATGACTTGATAGCGGTAGTTATGAAAGCTTTAGCCGGCCGGGGAGAAAAGGGCTATTATCATGTCTCCAGCGGTGCTGATTTTGCCATTAAGGAACTATTTGACGCTACAGTAAAGGCCCTTGGACTTAAGCTGGAAAAGGAAGTGGAAGTGCGGCCGAGAAGCCAGGATGATGTTTCCACTATTCTCCTGGATCCCACCAAGACCAACCGTGATTTCGACTGGAAAACGAATACCCCGCTTGAAGCAGGCATCAAAGCGGCTATTGAGTGGTACAAGAAAAACGGTATCAGCCAGACTTATACCCATTTAAAAAAGGACTAATTAACGTGGATTATTTCAAAAAGTCAAAAGTTCTAGTCTCGGGAGGAGCTGGGTTTGTCGGCAGCAACCTGGTAAAAATGCTCCTGGCAAAATATCCCGGGATCAGGATCACGGTAGTAGATAATTTTCTCTCCTCTGAACTGGCCAATCTACCTGCCGACCATAGGTTGAAGATACTTAACGGCTCGATAGCCGGCGATACTATTTTAAAAAGTGTGAACGATGATTTTGATTACATTTTTCATCTTGCCACTTTCCATGGCAACCAGAATTCAATATACGATCCTCTCGCTGATCATGCTAACAACACCTTAACCTCATTAAAACTGATGAACCATGTGAAAAGATTCAAGAAACTGCATGCCCTTGTTTATTCTGGCGCAGGCTGTGCCAGCGCTAAAAAAACATTCGGCAAAGCTGAAGCGACCCGGGAGGATGCTCCGGTCTCACTTCTTCAGGACAGCCCGTATTCAATCTCGAAACTTATCGGTGAGTTCTATGCGGTTTATTTCCAACGCCAATTCGGGCTGCCGGCTGTACGAGCCCGTTTCCAGAATGTTTATGGCCCGGGGGAAGTGTTGGGAGCAGGCAAATGGAGAGGTACCCCAGCTACGGTTTGGCGCAATGTAGTGCCGGTTTTCATTTACAAAGCCCTGAACAAACAGCCATTGACCGTAGAGAATAAAGGCGTGGCGACCAGGGATTTCATCTTTGTGGATGATATTTGTAAAGGCTTGATCGCCTGCGCCGTCAAAGGCAAACCTGGCGAGGCCTATAACCTGGCCAGTGGTAAAGAGACAAAAATTATTGATCTAGCCCGGACAATTAATGAATTGACCGGTAATACTGCCGGTATAAAATTCCTGCCTAAGCGTTCCTGGGATAACTCTGGTAAAAGATTTGGCAGTACGCGTAAATCGCGCGGAAAAATTGGTTTTCAGGCCTCAGTCGGTCTTAGGGAAGGGGTACAGGAAACCATCAGCTGGACCCGGGCCAATATCCACTTGATCAATAAATGCATTAAGAAGCACAGAAAGCATATGGCGCTATGAGCTTTTCCAAGATACGGACGCTGGTATTATATGCCAATTATACCGACCAATTATCTTATTACGATGACTGGCGGGATGCTTTCCAGTCAGCGCCGGATTTTGCCGTGACAGTGGCTAATATTTGCCGGAAACACGAACAGGATGAAATAAAAAAGAACCTGGCAGAATACGATTTCATAGTTCTTCTGCACTCGGTCTTGGCCGATACCCTTAAATTTGTGACTCCGCTCAAGGAGGCCTTGAGGGAAAGAAAATCCAAATTGTTGGCTTTTGTCGGCAATGAAGTAAACCTGCCGTTAGTACCGCTGAAGGATAAGATCGGTTTTATCCAGGATATCCGTGCGGAATTTGTCGGTACCCAGCTGCCTTTGGCTGCCGGGCAGTGGCTTTATAGTGAATGCCAGGAAACCAGGGTGGTGGCCCTGCCGCATGCCTTGAACCCCGCCATATTTTTCCCCGCCGTAGCGCCGGAGAAAAGACCTATCGATATTGGTACCAGAACCCATGAGTATGGCCCCTATATGGGCGACAATGAAAGAAATGAACTGCTAAAATTCTTTTCTAAATATAAATTTCCAAGGCCTTTAAAAATTGACCTGAGCGCCAACTCACGGTTCGACCGGGCAGGTTGGGCAGGATTCCTGAACAACTGCAAGGGAACGATCGCTACCGAGGCTGGTTCATATTACTTGGAAAAAGATGATCACACCATTAACGCGATCTTTGAATATATCCGGCAGGGAAGAAAACAGCCGGTTAAGAGGATCGTAAATTATAACTCCCGTATCCAGGGTGTTTATGAACGGCTGCCTCATCCCCTGAAATTGCTGGTAAAAAATATCATGTATCCGGCAGCCAAAAAGCTTTTTAAGGTTAAACATCAGTTCCAGGCTTTCGAAGGCATCGGGTTTAGCGAGATCTATGATAAATTCTATCGTCATTATCCCCTTAACCAGCCGCCGGTTTACACTAAGGCTATATCATCGCGTCATTTTGACGCGATCGGCACTAAAACCTGCCAGATCATGTTTAAAGGTGAATTCAATGGCATTTTACAGGCCGACCGGCACTATCTGGCATTGGAGCGAAACTTTTCTAACATAGATAATGTAATGAAACGTTTTCTGGATACCGGGTACCGTCAGGAAATGGTCAGCCAAACCTATGAATATATTTTAGCAGAACATACGTACCAGCACCGTTTAAAGACGATCAGGAGGCTGCTGGACTAATGAATGATCATGGCCAATCTGAAGTTGATATAAAGAACGCCAAATTCTGGTCAGAGCTCTGCGGCTCTCATTTGGCACGCGTCTTAGGATTAAAGGACCGATCCCGGGAGAGCCTGAAACTTTTTGATGCTGCTTATCTGGCCTATTATCCTTACTTACGCCATTATGTAGAGGGGAAGGATTTGCGTGGACGGAAGGTATTGGAAATAGGCTTGGGCTATGGGACTTTGGGGCAGTTGATCGCGGCAGAGCA
The DNA here is from genome assembly GCA_002441095.1 of Elusimicrobia bacterium UBA6262. Lineage (GTDB taxonomy): Bacteria > CAYTYR01 > UBA6262 > UBA6262 > UBA6262 > UBA6262. The sequence goes on along the minus strand of DJVG01000016.1, from coordinate 10,236 downwards.
AGCTGATTATTATGGTATTGATATAGCCTCGGGACCGGTAGAATTGATGAGATACCGCCTGGGACTGGTAGGCCAAAACGGATCCAGCGATAAAATAAAAGTTGGTTCAGCGTTAGAGCTGCCTTACCCGGCTGAAAGTTTTGATTACGTATATGCCATAGGCTGCCTGCATCATACCGGGGACCTGGGACGCGCAGTGGCAGAAGTGCATCGGGTACTGAAAAAACAAGGCCAGGCAGTGATCATGGTTTACAATCGCTGGTCTTTCCGCCAAATACTGCGCCGGGCAGCTAAAAACAAGCAAAGCCAGGCTGAATACGATAGCAACATTGCCGGGGAAACCGCTCCTCATACTGATTACCTTTCCGTGCGGGAAGCCAGAAAATTGTTTAAGAAGTTTGCCCGGGTCAAGATCGATAAACAAAATTTTGATGAATACACCTGTACCAGGTTCTGCCTGGGTTTAAGGCGGTGCCTCGCGCTTAAAACTGCCGCTCGCCTGGCAGGCCTGGATCTGTATATCACGGTTATTAAATAATTGTCAGAGGAACCCCCATGTGCGGAATATGCGGAGTATATAATTTCGGTTCACATGAGCCGGTGAACCAGGAAACCATAGAGAAAATGTGCCAGACGCTCGTGCACCGCGGCCCTGATGACCAGGGTACTCATCTTGCCGGTAATATCGGTTTAGGGCATCGCCGTCTTTCCATTATTGACCTGCAAACAGGACAACAGCCAATTTATAACGAAGATAAAACCGTAGTAGTGATTTTTAACGGTGAAATATATAATTTTACTGAATTGCGCCGGCAGTTAGAAGCTAAGGGACATCGTTTTTATACCCGGACCGATACGGAAGTGGTAGTCCATCTTTATGAAGAGTATGGCCGGGATTGTGTCAGGTATTTGCGCGGCATGTTTGCCTTGGCGGTCTGGGATGAGAAAAACAGGAAACTACTGCTGGCCCGGGACCGGGTAGGTAAGAAACCGTTAGTCTATGCAATGATCAATGGCAGTCTGGTTTTTGCTTCAGAATCGAAGGCTATCCTGGAATGGCCTGGTTTCAAGCCGGCAGTTAATCCTGAAGCTATTCATTATTTTGTGACCTACCAGTATATACCCAGTCCTTTGACTATTTTCAAGGAAATAAGTAAACTGCCTCCCGCCAGCATCTTGGAATGTTCGGCTGAGGGTAAAATAATAATTTCCCGGTATTGGGATCTGGATTTCCGTAATAAAATTAATATTAGCGAAGCAGAAGCTGCAGAACGGGTCAGGGAAAAACTGACTGAGGCAGTCAAACTGCGTTTGATCAGCGATGTGCCTTTAGGGGCTTTTTTATCCGGCGGCCTGGATTCCTCAATTATCGTTGGTTTAATGAGCCGTTTGAGTACCCAGCCGGTAAAAACATTCAGTATCGGTTTTGCGGAAAATGATTTTTCCGAAGTAGAGTATGCCCGGCTGGTAGCCAAACACTTTAAAACCGAGCACCAGGAATTTATCGTCAAGCCTAACGCTATTGAGATATTACCTAAACTGGTTTGGCATTATAATGAACCTTTTGGCGACGCCAGCGCTTTACCGTCTTATTATGTAGCCAGGGAAACAAAACGCTTTGTGACCGTAGCGTTGAACGGTGACGGGGGGGATGAAAATTTTGCCGGCTATCTGCGCTATCAGGCCAATATGCTGGCTGCACGGCTGGATTTCCTCCGTCCACTGCTGGCCACTGGCGCAATGAAAAAAATCATCAGCTGTATACCGCACCGCGAACACCAGAAAAACCTCCTGCGGGTTTTTAAGCGCTTTGCTTTGGCTATGGGAGAAACCCCGGCCCGGAGAAATATTGCCTGGCATTGTACCTTTGACCAGCAATACCAGTCTCAGCTTTATAGCGATAGTTTCAAGCAAACTGTGTCCGCCACAGACACCTACGAGTATTTGACCTCAGTTTTTAACCTGGCCAAAGCTGACAATTTCCTGGAGCAGCTGTTATACACTGATGTCATGACTTATTTACCCGAAGACCTTTTGGTCAAGATGGATATTGCCTGCATGGCTAATTCCCTGGAAGCCAGGTCGCCTTTCCTGGACCATGAGTTTATGGAACTGGCAGCCAGCTTGCCGGCCTCTTGCAAATTAAAAGGACAGCACAGCAAGTATATCTTAAAGAAAGCTTTTGCTGATCTTCTGCCGCCGGCAATAATCAGGCGCGGGAAGATGGGTTTTGGCGTGCCGATCGAAAAGTGGTTCAGGCGCGAATTGAAAGATTATGTGTGCGATATCCTGTTCAGCCAGCAGAGTTTGCAGCGCGGCTATTTCCGCCGGGAATTTATTGAAAAGCTGGTCCACCAGCATACTGCCGGCAAAATGAATCATGGCTACCGGCTCTGGAACCTGCTGAACCTGGAACTTTGGCACCGCATTTTTATTGACCGGGAAAAAACATAACCATGAAAAACATCCTGCATGTCATTACCAGCCTCAATATCGGCGGAACCGAAAGGTCTCTGTTAGATCACCTGCGTTATCTTAAAAAAGATTATAATTTTGTGGTCTGTTACCTTAAAGACCGCGGACCAGTTGCTGACGAGATCGAGCAACTGGCCATTCCCGTATTTCAGGTGCAGGGGTTCCGGGACCTGGTTGCTTTTATCAGGCAGCATCCCATGGATATAGTACATACGCATTTATACCGGGCTAATATTATCGGCCGCCTGGCGGCCCATGCTGCCGGTGTAAAGGTCATAATTTCCAGCCAGCGTTCGATTGATGACTGGAAAAATCCCTGGCATGTCTGGCTGGACCGCTGGACCGCCAGGTATGCAGCAACTGTTATTGCTAATTCCCAATATACCCGTGACCTGTTGGCTATGCGTGAGAAGATCCCAGCTAAAAAAATTAAAGTGATCCATAATGGAATTGGGCTGCTGCGGGAATTCACCGATAAAGAGCTGGCTGGGTTTAAGAAAAAACATAACTTGCAGGAGCAAGATATCCTGGTGGGAAGCGTCAGCAGGTTCCATCAGGAAAAAGGGGTGCAGTTTATTCCTGCCATAGTGCAAGCAGTGACCAGACTGAAACCGCAGGTAAAATTTATTTTAGTCGGCGATGGCCCGGAGAAAAAGAAAATAACTACAGTCATAGACCGGCTGAAATTAACTGAATATGTCCGGTTCACCGGGTTTGAACTTGATGCCATCCGGATCACTTCTTTATTTAACGTATTTTTCCTGGCATCATTGGAAGAGAGTTTTCCGCAGGCCCTGCTGGAAGCCCTGTCTGCGGGTGTCCCGGCAGTATGTACTGATGTTGGCGGCGTAAAAGAGTTGATCACGCCCAGGGAATCCGGTTTGTTGGTCAAACCCAGGGATCCGCTGGCGCTGGCCGCGGCCATTATCTGGCTCCTGGATCATCCGCCGGAAGCGCAGGCGATGGGAGATAAAGGCAAAATATTGGTCCAGAAACACTTCCAGTTCTCTGACAAGGTCCGGCAGCTCAGGGAGATATACGGGTAAAATACTTGACATAATGCAATAATAGTGATATTGTTGTGGTGGATAAAAAGCCCGGAGAGATCTATGGATAAGCTGGAAAAACGCAAACATAGCCGTTTAGCTAAGTTCCTGTATGTACAGTATACTTATTTCACTAAGTATAACTATTTAACGAAGATATTCGAGGCAGTTACTAAAGATATCAGCACAGGCGGATTGAGTTTCAGCACAAAACATTTTATTCCAGAAAAAACCAAAGTGTCACTGTTACTTTCACCCAAGGAAGTAAAGCAGAAGACGCACGGCGAAGTAGTGTGGATACATAAATCAAAAAAACTTTTCAAGAACAATGAACAATATAATGTTGGCTTGAAATTCACCCAGGCCAAAGATATAGACGAAGAAAAGATAGCCAGGCTGTAGTTATATGGGGTGGGATATGTTAATCCAACGCTCGGAAAAAAGGGCTACTACCCGCTTTAGGGCCAGCTTACCGGTCCAATTTCGTTATTTAACCAAGATTAATAACGCCTTGACCCATGACTTGAGCGAAGGCGGATTAAGTTTTACTACCAATGATTTTATTCCGGTGAATACCCAGTTATTTGTAGCTGTCTTGCCAAAAGAGGAGCCGCTGCGCGCCGGTGGGACAGTAGTCTGGGTGCAGAAAATGCCCTATGGCGACCGGTATAATATAGGGGTGAAATTTACCGATATCAATGCCTATAACAAAGCCCGGATCGCCTCGCTGGGAGATAAAATGGTCCTGGATACCTTCTAGGAATCACGAATTACGCGGATTCTGAATACGCCTGCTTACCGGTAGGCAGGGGTTACGCGGAAATCGACAAGTTTGAATCAGCGAAATCTCTCGCTGCCGCAGCGAGGAAATCAGCGTAATCTAACTGCCGAAAAGCAGTTTTTTTTATTATCAGAAGAAAGAGGCAGTATGAGACTATCACAGTCCTTTATACCCACTATGAAAGAAATTCCCAGTGAAGCGCAGATCCCCAGTCACCAGTTGATGCTGCGGGCCGGTATGATCAGGAAATTGTCCAGCGGCGTCTATGAATTCCTTCCTTTAGGATATATGGTTTTGAAAAAAGTGGAACAGATCATCCGGGAAGAAATGAATGCCGCCGGGGCCCAGGAATTGCTGCTGCCGGCCTTGCATCCGAAGGAATTATGGGAAGAAACCGGCCGCTGGGAAATATATGGCGAGGAGATGATGAAGGTCATCGACCGCAATAAGCGCCAGTTCGGATTGGGTCCGACCCATGAAGAAGTGATCACTGACCTGGTCCGCAAAGAAGTCAAATCCTACCGGCAGCTGCCGGTGATTTTATACCAGTTCCAGACTAAATTCCGGGATGAGATCAGGCCGCGGTTTGGTATTATGCGGGGCCGGGAATTTATTATGAAAGACTGCTACAGTTTTGATAAAGATGAAGCAGGATTGAAAATTAATTACCAGAAAATGGTGCAAGCCTACAAAAATATCTTTACCCGCTGCGGCTTTGATTTCCGCATGGTCCAGGCAGATTCCGGCAATATCGGCGGCAACCTGTCGCACGAATTCATGGTCCTGGCCAACACCGGCGAAGAAGCCATTTATTATTGCGATGCCTGCCAGGTAACGATGAAAGCCAAAGAACCAGAAGGGGCGGCTGCAGAAACCATAGAAAAGCAGTTGTGTCCTTCCTGCCAGAAAGAAATGAAATATTCCCGGGTGATAGAAGTAGGCCATACCTTTAACCTGGGTACCAAGTATAGCGCTAAAATGAATGCTACATACCTGGATGAAAAGGGTGAAAGCCAGCCCTATATCATGGGTTGTTACGGTATTGGTGTTTCCCGTATTGTTGCCGCGGCCATTGAACAAAGCCATGATGCCAACGGCATTATCTGGCCCAAACAGATCAGCCCTTACCAGGCGATCGTCTTGCCGCTGGACGTGACTAATGAGCAGGTGAAAAATACAGCCGAGGACCTGTATGCCCGGTTGAAAGGCCAAGGGATCGAAGTATTGCTCGATGACCGCGATGAACGGGCCGGGGTAAAATTCAAGGATGCTGACTTGATCGGCATCCCGGTTAAGGTAGTTGTTTCCACCAGAGGCTTGGCTGAAGGCAAAATAGAGATTAAATTACGCCAGACCGGAGAAGTCTTCAAGCTCAGCGTAGCAGAAGCCCTATCGAAAATAACGGAATTAATACAGGTCTAGTTTTAATCCCTGCCTGCTGGCAGGCAGGTGTGCTGCGTCCGCCATCGTTCCTGCCCGCCAGAGTTTGTTGGAGGGTTATTGGCGGATAATCTATTTTGTAATCTGTGTAATCAACTTTTAGTAAATAATTCTTGCTATTTTATTCGGAAAATGGTAAAAGAATCTATCGAACTCACAGAGAGTGGGAGAATCCCACTCTTTTTGTTTACTCGGGAGTTATTATGCCTGAATTTGAAGCGCTGGAAAATATTATCAGGGAAGTCCTGTCCGGCTTAGGGCTAAAATTATTCAGTTATTCTTTCTCCGGTCACGTGCTGCAGGTAGCTATTGATAAGGAAAGCGGCCAGGTCAGCTTAGCTGATTGCGAGCAAGCCAGCCGGGCTTTGGAAAAATTATTTGATGCGCGGGAAATGATCAACCAGCATTATACGCTGGAAGTCTCATCCCCGGGCCTGGACCGTCCGCTCAGGGCCAGGGAAGATTATACCAGGTTTACCGGCAGCAAGGTAAAAATAGTAGTAAATGCAAATGGCCAGCAATTGGTAGTGATCGGCTGGATCAAAGATGTGGCTGACACTGGTGTGACCCTGGAGTTTAAAAGCAAAGAAACCAAGATATATAGTTGGCCGGATATTCTAAGCGGTCGCCTGGAACCAGAATTAAAATAAAAATCTATACGCTATACGCTACACGCTATACGCTGTATTTAATATAATACGCTATGCGCTACCCGCTATACGCCGTATTTAACTAGGAGGATGCAGGATGGCAAGTGAACTTTTAGACACTCTGGAACAGATCGAACGGGAAAAGAATATCAAAAAAGAAGACTTAATTCAAATGGTTGAGGCAGCCTTGCTGGCGGCTTTGCGCAAGCATTTGCATTCCAGCCAGAACCTGGCCGTGGCTATTAACCGGGAAACCGGAGCGATAGAATCCTTCCAAACAAAAAAAGTAGTACCCGAAGTCAAGCGCAACGATATTGAAATTTCCCTCAGCGATGCCCAGAAGATCAAGCCCAAAGCCAAGATCGATGATGATGTTATTATTGCCCTGGATACCAGGGAATTCGGCCGTATCGCCGCCCAGACCGCCAAGCAGGTGATCATTCAAAGATTACTGGAAACTGAGCGGGAGAACCTTTTCAATGAATACAAAGTAAAGGAAATGGAGCTCATTAACGGTATTGTCCAGCGGGTGACGCCTAAGGGAGTGATCTTTGACCTGGGCAAGATCGAAGCGCACTTGCCGCAACGTGAACAGATCAAGGGTGAAACTTATAACAACGGTGAACGGATCAAGGTGATCATCTTAAAAGTCAATAAGACCACCAAGGGACCCCATGTGATCGTTTCCCGGACCCATCCGAACCTGATCAAGCGCCTGTTCGAGCTGGAAGTGCCGGAGATCTATGAAAAGATCGTGGAGATCAAAAACGTCGTGCGCGAACCAGGCCAGCGGGCGAAGATCGCTGTCGCCAGCAACAACGACAAAGTAGACCCGGTCGGCGCCTGTGTCGGGGTCAAGGGCTCGCGTATCCGGACGATCATAGATGAACTTAAAGGCGAACGGATCGATGTCATAATTTTCAACAATGATCCGGCTACCTATATTGCCAAGGCTCTCTCCCCGGCAAAAACTGAGAGCGTTACTGTTGATACCCCGAATAAAAAAGCAGAAGTGCTTGTGCCGGATGACCAGTTATCACTGGCTATCGGCAAAGCCGGGCAGAACGTGCGCCTGGCTGCCAAGCTTACCGGCTGGCACATTGATATCAAGAGCCAGTCTGACAAGAAGCTCCAGGCCCAGGCCAGCTTGGCCGCTGCTGAAGCAGCAGCTGCCGCCACTCAGGAGGCAGAAATGCCGGATGCCGGGACTGCCCCGGCAGCGGGAGGCGAGTTGACCCAGTTGCCGTCAGTCGGTGAAAAACTGCAGGTAGAATTGATCAATAAAGGATTTGATACCCTGGAGAAAATTGCCAGTGCTTCTGCCGAAGACCTGATCCAGGTACCGGGTGTTGGTCCGAAGAAAGCTGAAAAGATAATTGCCGCAGCCAAGGAAATTATTAACGGATAATAAGTAATGCAATGATATAGTTTTATAATTTACTAGAATGAATAAGATGAGTAATCTGAAGCTGGTTTTTTGGCTTAAGATAATCGAAAATCGAAATTAGATCTCAATCGATTTTCGAATTTCGAATTTCGATTGCTCTGATTCAGTGGGGGCCAAGTATGGTCAAAAAGACAATAGCTAAAGATGATGAAAAGAAACCAAAAAAGATACTAAAAAAGACGGAAACAGCAGCGCTTAAGCCGGAAAAGAAAAAGAAAGCAGCAGCGGCTAAGCCTGTCGAAAAAGAAACTAAAAAGGCCAAGAAACCGGCAAAGAAGATAGTTAAGGAAACAGCTGTTCCCGTAGAAAAGAAAATCGTTAAGGCTAAAGTTAAAAAAGAAATCCCGGTCCCTGCTCCTAAACCAGCTCCTCCTGCGCCGGCAAAAACCCAGGCCGTCCCGAAACCAGCCAAACCAAAAATAGAACCAAAACACCAGGCTGCGCCGCCATCCCAGCCACAACCTCAGCCACAACCACAGCCGGCCAAAGCAGCTCAGGCAGTTCAGCCCGCCCCAGCTCCGGCTCCTCCAGTAGTGCCGGTCGTCGTGGCTAAAATAAAACTAAAAATACCGCAGATCGTCACAGTCGGAGAACTGGCAGAAAAGCTGAAGATAAAACCACCCGAATTAATTAAAAAATTGATGATGATAAAGATCCTGGCCACGATCAACCAGCGGCTGGAACCGGAAGTAGTTTCCATTGTTGCTGAAGATTATGGTTTCGAAGCCGAGATAGTGCCTTTATATGGGGAAGATATCCTGGCTAAAGAAGAGGAAAAAGATAATCCGGCTGATCTGATATCCAGGCCTCCGGTAGTAACTATTATGGGGCATGTGGACCATGGCAAGACGTCCCTGCTGGATGCCATCAGGGAAACTAACGTGGCCGGCGGAGAAGCTGGCGGGATCACCCAGCATATCGGCGCCTATAAGGTAAGCTTGCCCAAAGGGGATATTGTCTTTTTGGATACACCGGGTCATGAGGCTTTCACCGCCATGCGGGCGCGGGGAGCCCAGTCGACTGATATTGTCGTGCTCGTAGTGGCTGCTGATGACGGGGTAATGCCGCAAACCATAGAGGCTATTAATCATGCCAAAGCTGCCAGCGTGCCTATTATCGTGGCCGTTAATAAGATCGACATGCCCGCCGCCAATGTGCAGAAAATAAAACAAGAATTGGCCGGTATGGACCTGGCCAGCGAGGACTGGGGCGGTAAAACGATTTTTGTGGAAGTTTCCGCGAAGAAAAAAATCGGCATCGAAAATTTATTAGAAATGATCCTGCTGGAAGCGGAAATGAAAGAATTGAAAGCTAACCCTAAGACTAAAGCCAGGGGAGTGGTAGTAGAAGCTAAGCTGGATAAAGGCCGCGGGCCGGTAGCTACGCTGCTGGTGCAGAAAGGGACTTTGCGTCCGGGAGATCTTTTTGTAGCCGGGCAGATTTACGGCAAAGTCCGGGCTATGCATAATGATAAATTGGAAAAAGTTTTAACCGCTGGCCCGGCTTCACCGGTTGAGGTGTTAGGACTTAACGGTTTGCCGCAAGCCGGAGATTCATTCCAGGTAGTGGCTGATGAACGCGAAGCCCGCCATATTTCTTCCATGCGGCAAGAGATCATAAAATTAGATAAGATCCATTTAAATAAAGCCAAGATCAGCCTGGATGAATTATATGAACAGATCAAGCAGGGCAAGCTCAAGGAACTGAAGATAATCATTAAAGCTGACGTCCAGGGTTCAGCTGAAGCTTTGAAAGAATCGTTACTGAAACTGCCCAATAAAGAAGTCAAGATCAATGTTATTCACAGCGGAATCGGCGGGATCACGGAAAGCGATGTCATCCTGGCCAGTATTTCCAATGCTATAATTATTGGTTTTAATGTCCGTCCGCAGGCCGGTATGGAAGCGCTGGTAGAAAAAGAAAAAGTGGATATGCGTCTCTACCGCATTATTTATGAGGTCATTGATGATGTGAAAAAAGCGCTCGAAGGTATGTTGGATCCTGATGTCAAGGAAGTGAAACTGGGCCGGGCCGAAGTGCGGCAAGTATTTAAATTGCCCAAAGGCGGTGTCATTGCCGGGAGCTATATTAATGAAGGCTTGATCCCGCGCACAGCCAATGTGCGTTTGGTCAGGGATAATGTCGTTATTTTTGAAGGCAAGCTGGCTTCGTTGCGCCGGTTCAAAGACGATGTCAAGGAAGTAGCCGCAGGGTTTGAATGCGGCATCGGCATCGAGAATTTCAATGACTTGAAGGCCGGAGACAGCATTGAAGCGTATAAGCTGGAAAAAGTCATGCGCAAATTGGATGCGAACAGTTAATCAAATACAGTTTTAAGTTGAAAGTGTTAAGTTTTAAATTATGGTTTTTACCTGTACCTTTGTAAAGTCAAGTTTA
>DJVG01000005.1 GCA_002441095.1 Elusimicrobia bacterium UBA6262 | reverse complement strand
ATTTTTTCCACATTACCACGAACAACACTATTGAAGGCACAACCATCCGGGAACTACCTAATACCGGCAATGTACCGCTGGTAGCAGATATGTCTTCCAATATCCTGGGAGAACAATATGATGTCAGCAAGTTCGGCTTGATCTATGCCGGCGCCCAGAAGAATATCGGCCCGGCTGGAGTGACGATCGTGATCATCAAGAAAGACCTGGTAGGCAATGCTTTACCGATCACCCCAACTCTGCTGGACTATAAGATCCACGCTGAAAACAAATCATTGTATAATACCCCGCCATGCTATGCTATTTACATTTCCAAGCTGGTCTTCGAATGGATCAAGGCAGAGGGCGGCGTCAAAGCGATCGAAGCACGCAATAAGGAAAAAGCCGCTCTGCTTTATAACGCCATTGATAACTCCAAACTGTACAAAGCGCCAGTTACTAATTCCAAGTTCCGTTCTATTATGAATGTGCCGTTTGCCTTGCCGACCGAGGAACTGGATGAAAAATTCCTGGCCGAAGCTAAAAAGCTTGGCTTGACCACCCTGAAGGGCCACCGCAGCGTCGGCGGCTGCCGGGCCAGCATTTATAATGCCATGCCGGTAGAAGGAGTGAAAAAACTGGTTGATTTTATGAAAGACTTTGAGTTAAAGAACTCAAAGTGATTACACCGATTACGAAAAAAGATTACACAGATTCCAACAGAAACGGAGGATTATAAAGATGTTCAAAATTAAAACACTGAATAAGATATCGCCGATCGGATTAAAGAAATTCTCGCTGGATAATTATGAGATAGGCACAGAGATCAGCCAGCCAGAAGCCATCCTGGTCAGAAGCGCTGACATGCTGCAGCTGGAAATGCCGGAAACCCTGCAGGCTATCGGCCGGGCCGGAGCCGGGGTCAACAATATCCCGGTAGAAAAATGCACCGGCAAAGGTATTGTAGTCTTTAACACCCCAGGAGCAAATGCCAATGCCGTTAAAGAGCTGGTGCTCGGAGCCATGTTCCTGGCCGCCCGGAATCTGCCGTCAGCCATTGAATACGGTAAAACCCTGAAAGGAAAAGGAGCAGATGTACCGCCGCTGGTTGAAAAGAACAAGAGCCAGTTTGCCGGTACTGAATTAAGAGGCAAAAAACTCGGGCTTATCGGCTTAGGAGCCATTGGCGCCATGGTTGCCAATGATGCCCTGGCACTGGGCATGACCGTGGAAGGATTCGATCCTTTCATATCCGTGGAAAGCGCCTGGAAACTATCCAATGAAGTCAAGAACGCCAAAGGCATGGACCGCTTACTTGCCACCTCTGATTATATTTCACTCCATGTCCCGCTCAATGACAAGACCAAAGGCCAGCTGAATACAGAAAAATTCGGGCAGATGAAAAAAGGCGTGCGCATCTTCAATTTCTCCCGCGGCGGCATCGTGAATAACGAGCATCTCAAGAAAGCTATCGCTGACGGGATTGTTGCCTGCTATGTCACTGATTTCCCGGATGACGAACTATTGAACATGGACAAAGTGATCTGCATCCCGCACCTCGGCGCTTCTACCGAAGAAGCAGAAGAAAACTGCGCCAGTATGGTCGTGGACCAGATCATTGACTTCCTGGAGCATGGCAACATCACCAACTCGGTGAATTTCCCCGGCTGTGCCCTGGAAAGGAATCCCGGCACGACTCGCCTGACCATTATCAACAAGAATGTACCTGGCATGGTAGCCCAGCTTTCCAATGTGTTCAGCAAAGCCAATTTGAACATCATTGAAATGATCAACAAGAGCAAAAACGACCTGGCGTATAATCTTATTGATGTCGCCGGCGAGATCACGGACAAAACCGTGGAAAGTATCGCCAAGATAGAAAACATCATTAAAGTCCGCGCGATAAAATAAAAGAATACGCGAGTATAGCTATTCATAAAGAACTCCCGTGCGAAAACACGGGAGTTCTTTTTTTAGCAGCTACCGTCAGATTAAGCGGTCAGGAATTAAGTCAATAAAAAGCGGAATCACCCAATTCACATTTTCCAGCGGCTGGAATACAATGTGAACAGCAAATCAATCGCCAGAAAAGGAGGAACAAAATGAAAGATTTTCAGGATTCATATAAGCCGCAACTATTAAGTGAATCAATGTGGAAGGCAGCGTACCGGACCAATAAGAACAAAGACAGCAAATCCGAGTACGAGCTGGCTGACCACCTGAAAGAATGGGAAGAAGAATGGCTGGAAGCAGAGCAAAGCGTTACAAAATAATAGTTTTAATGGCTGCCGGAGGATTTCTTCTTTGGCCCGGTCAAAACCGTAAACTGCCGTTAGAAAAAATAAAACTGCCGCCAGGATTTAGTATTACTGTATATTCCAACCAAGTACCTGGCGCGCGCTCATTAGCTCTCGGGGAAAAAGGAACTGTATTCGTTGGTACCAGGCCAGAAGGCAAGGTATACGCTATACAGGCGGGTAAGGTGATCACCATCGCCAGTGGATTAAATGAACCTAATGGCGTGGCTTTTTACCGCGGGACATTATATGTTGCTGAGATCAGCCGTATTCTGAAATTCCCGGATATTGAAAACCACCTGGATGATCCTCCCGCCCCGGAAGTCGTGTATGCGAAATATCCAGCTGACAATTGGCATGGCTGGAAATTCATTAAATTCGGCCCGGATGGCCGGCTTTATGTGCCGGTAGGAGCGCCCTGCAATGTCTGCGAACCTCCAGACCCTGTTTATGCCAGTATTACACGTTTGAATCCGGACGGTACTGGTATGGAAATATATGCCAAAGGTATCCGCAATACTGTCGGTTTTGACTGGCATCCACAGACTAAAGAGCTTTGGTTCACGGATAATGGCCGCGATTGGCTGGGGGATAATGCCCCGCCCGACGAATTGAACTGCGCGCCCAAGCCAGGCCTGCATTTTGGCTTTCCTTATTATCACGGCTCAGGTATTCCTGATCCGGCTTTTGGTAAGAACTTCCCAAAAATTAATTTAGTTTCACCGGCGCGTGATCTGGGCCCGCATGTGGCCGCACTGGGAATGCGTTTTTATACCGGACAAATATTCCCGGAGAAATATAGAAACCAGATCTTTATTGCCGAGCATGGATCCTGGAACCGCTCGGATCCTCTAGGATATCGCCTTACCTTAGTTACTCTACGGGGAAATCGCGCGGTAAGTTACGAAACTTTCGCCGAGGGCTGGCTGCAGGGCAAAAGCAGCTGGGGCCGGCCGGTGGATGTACAGGTAATGCCTGATGGAGCCCTGCTGGTATCGGACGACAAAGCCGGAGCGGTTTACCGTATCAGTTACCAGCCTTGAAAGGAGAAATATAATGAAAATTATTTATAAAATAATTATTATTGTTTTGGCCATGACTCTTTTATCCGCAGTCACAGCCCAGGCAGAGATAAAGACTAAAACAGTGGATTATTATGACGGAACTACTGTATTGGAAGGCTATCTGGCCTACGACGATTCGATCAAAGGTAAAGTGCCGGGAGTGATCATTGTCCATGAATGGAACGGACTTGGTGATTACGCTCAAAGGAGAACCCGGGAAGTTGCCGCTTTAGGTTATGTGGCTCTTGCCGCTGACATTTACGGCAAAGGTATCAGGGCAACTAATCCGGGGGAATCCGGCAAGCTGGCCAGCATTTACCGGGCTGACCGGAAATTGGCCAGGAGCAGAGCCCAGGCAGCAATAGACCAGATCAGGACACTGAAATTGGTTGATCGTAATAAGATCGCTGTAATAGGTTATTGCTTTGGCGGAATGGTCGCGTTGGAACTGGCTCGCAGCGGCGCTGATATCGCCGGCACAGTCTCTTTTCACGGCTCACTGGATACACCTGATCCGCAAAATGCCAGAAATATCAAAGGCCGGATCCTGGTACTGCATGGAGCAGATGATCCTGCCGCACCGGCAGAGCAAAGACTGGCCCTGGAAAAAGAAATGCGGGAAGCTAAAGCCAATTGGCAGATGAATATTTATGGCGGTGCAGTGCACGCCTTTACTAATCCTGCCGCGGGTAACGACCCGGCCAAAGGAGCAGCCTATAACGAGCAGGCTGATAAACGCTCCTGGGAAGACATGAAGATGTTCTTCCAGGAAATATTCAAATAAGAAGAAAACCACTTCACTATAAGAAAAAAGTAAGAGGTGCTTGCGTATAAGCGCCTCTTTTGTTATTATATATCAATTCAAGGATATGAAGGGGACCTCGATGAGATGGAAATGCCCGCACTGCGGCGCCTATAACACTGCCGCCCGCACCAAATGCTCATATTGTGAAAAAGGCAATGGCCTCCATGAGCAGAATAGCCAAGAGCAGGACAGTCCCCGGCCGGGAAGCTTCCCGGGCTCTCTGAGTAATACGGTTAAAATTATCTTAATACTCAGTATTATCTTGTCGATCATCTCTTACCTGAACAGGAACAAACTACCGGATAAAAAGGACATACTACCACAGCTTTACCAGGCACCGGTGCAGACAGCAACAAAAGAACAGCCCTTTTCCCTAAAAAAGAAAGACATCAACTATACTATTACCCCGTTATATGCTTACGAATTGCATGGCCTGGTTGTTTCCCATCATGATGCACGGGTCTGGTGGGATATTTATCATCGCGAATGGCAGGACTACTTGAATACCAAGGACTTGCTCGTGATCTGGGGAAAAAATATTTCTTCAGAAATATACAAACACATCAAATTTTCCAATACCAGTTTTTTTGGCCATGCTCGATGGAAATCCGGCACCACTTCGGAAATAGCGGCAAAATTCGATTATGAAAGCTGGTCTAATAATCATGTCCTGCCTGGAAACCCCCTGGTCGCCAAGTACATCATGGAAACAAACCCAGGGGACCAAATATATCTAAAAGGATTATTAGTAAAGTATGACGGACCAAATGTTCAGCGCTCCTCAAGTACTACACGTAGTGATACCGGCGGCGGAGCCTGTGAGACAATTTACATTCAGGAATACAAAATACTAAAAAAGGCAAACCAGTCCTGGAGAATTATTTTTGTTTTTAGCAAATACAGCATTATCTTGTCAATGTTAGTATTGATAATCAAATTATTCAAGGTGTAAAATAGTTAATGAAAACATTCAAGATCTATACCTTAGGATGCAAGGTCAACCAGTATGACACCCAGGTGATCAGGGAAGAGTATCAGCGCAAGGGATATCTGGAAATCACTGATAATGGCCCGGCTGACCTCTATATCGTCAACACCTGCACGGTAACCTCTTCAGCCGATAAAAAATCCCGCTATTTTATTCACCATGCCCACCGGGAAAATCCTAATGCTGAAATTGTAGTCACCGGCTGTTATGCCCAGCTAGATGCCAAGACCCTCGGCAAAATACCGGGAGTCACTAAAGTCAGCCGTATAAAAGAAAATTTACCCGCCATCTCTGATTTCCAGGATCATACCCGTCCATTCCTGAAAATCCAGGATGGCTGTAATAATTCCTGCACCTACTGCAAAGTTCACATCGTCAGGGGCAATTCCCGCAGTAAATCATTAACTAAAGTGATAACTGAATCTAAACAGTTGACCGCGAAAGGGTTTAAGGAGATCGTGCTCTGCGGTGTATGCCTGGGTTTATATGGACAAGACCTGAAACCAACCTCTGACTTACTGCAGGTCATCAAAGCGCTGGAGAAAATCAAAGGCCTGGAGCGTATCAGGCTCAGCTCATTGGAGGCCTGGGATATTACTGATGAGTTGATCGATCATCTGGCCCGGTCCAAGAAGCTATGCCGGCACTTTCATATTCCTATCCAAAGCGGTGATGATGCTGTTCTCAAGAAAATGAACCGACGGTCAAGTTTCAAGCTCTACGCAAGTTTGCTCAAAACAGCGCAAAAAAAGGTACCGGGTATTGGTATCAGCACCGATATCATGGTCGGGTTTCCCGGCGAAACTGACGATAACTTCTGCACTACAATAAATTTATTAAAAACTGTTAAACCCATGCGCATTCATATTTTCCCTTACAGCCAGAGAGCCGGCACAATAGCTGCCTCTTATCAGGATACGGTTCCGGCTAAAATTATCGTTGAGAGATTTAATAAAATGAAAGCCCTGGCCAAGGCCAGCGAGTTGGCTTTTATGAAAAGATTTCTTAATAAAACCATGCTGGTACTCTTTGAAGAAAGAGCTAAAGGCCAGCCTGGCTTCTGGGGAGGCCATACTGATAATTACTTAAAAGTCAGGGTAGCTTCGTCACAAAATTTGAAGAACCAGCTGATCCAGGTAAAGCTCAGTGAAATACATGGTGACTACATCCTGGCAAATATCTGTTGAATAGCAGTCAACTTTATGGTATAAGTTTTAGGTTATCAGGTGATCAGGAGACCAGAAGGAAGGACATCAGCTTATCAGAGTAGCAGGAATACCTGATCTTCTGTTATCCTGATATTCTCAACCTGATATTCTGATTTACTGATACCCTTTCAAACTCATGGAGGCTTAATGGGCAAGCTATTTGGAACAGACGGCGTAAGAGGAGTGGCTAATGTTTATCCGATGACTGCAGAGATCACTATGCAGATCGGGCGGGCAGTGGCTCATTACTGTAAACATCACAAATACAGGCACCGGATCGTCATCGGCAAGGATACCCGGCTGTCCGGCTACATGATCGAAAACGCGCTGGTCGCCGGCATTTGCTCCATGGGTGTGGATGCGCTGTTAGTAGGTCCTATGCCGACACCGGCTATTTCATTTTTAACCACTGACCTGAAAGCTGATGCCGGGATAGTCATTTCCGCCAGCCACAACCCGTTCCAGGATAATGGCATCAAGATCTTCAACCGCGACGGGTATAAACTGCCGGATGATGTAGAAAACAAGATCGAGGAAATGATCTTCTCCAAGAGTATCGATGCTTTGCGTCCCACTGCCGAGGAAGTAGGCAAGGCGTTCCGTATTGATGACGCCCGCGGCCGGTATATTACTTTTCTTAAAAAAACCTTCCCTACTGAATTAAATTTAGAGGATTTAAAAATAGTCATTGACTGCGGTAATGGCGCCACCTATAAAATAGCCCCGTGCATCTTTGAAGAGCTGGGAGCTAAAGTAATTGTGATGAATAACAATCCTGACGGCAAGAATATTAATGCCAACTGCGGCGCCTTGTATCCTGAAGTCATGGCGCGCGAAGTAGTCAAGGAGAAAGCTGATGTCGGCCTGGCTTTTGACGGTGATGGCGACCGGTGCATAGCTGCCGATGAAAAGGGCGAAATAGTAAGCGGGGACCGCATGTTAGCCATCTGTACCAATACCCTGAAAAAGGATGGGAAGCTTAAAAATGACATCCTGGTCAGTACAGTGATGAGCAATCTGGGACTGACCATGTTCTGCAAACAAGTCAATATCGGGCATGTCACGACCAATGTCGGCGACCGTTATGTGCTGGAGGAAATGCTAAAAAAAGGGGCCATTATCGGTGGAGAAGATTCCGGACATATCATTTTCCTGGATTATCATAATACCGGCGACGGCCTGATCTCAGCTTTACAGTTACTGGCTAGCCTGAAGAAAGAGAATAAGCCTCTTTCGCAAGTGGCCCAACTAATGAAAATATACCCGCAAAAAACGATCAATGTGCCGGTCAAGTCCAAGCCAGAGCTGAGCGCTGAAGCCGAGATCATGCACGTGGTCCGGGAAGCGGAAAACGAATTAAAAGACCAGGGACGCATCCTGGTGCGTTATTCCGGCACGCAGATGCTTTGCCGGGTGATGGTGGAAGCCGCTACCCAGGAGCTGGCTGATAAGCTGGCCAAGAAGATAGCTGATGTAGTTAGAAGTAAACTGAGCTAATAAAAACAATATACTAAAAGGAGATACCGTGGCTGCAACTTTTTCATTTGATATTGTTTCGCAGGTTGACCTGCAGGAAGTAGATAATGCCGTCAACCAGGCGCTCAAGGAGATTTCCCAGCGCTATGATTTTAAGAACTCAAAAGCCGGGATCGCTTTTAACAAAGGTGAAAAAACCATAACTTTTACCGCTGATGACGCTTACAAACTCCGCGCCCTCAAAGAAATAATGTCTAACCGTTTCACTTCCCGGAGAATTTCTCCGCGGGCTTTAGACTATAAACCAGAAGAGACGGCTTTGGGCGGAACCATCAGGCAGCTGGCTAATATCGCCGTAGGCGTAGAAAAGGAAAAAGCCAAGGAACTGGTCCAACTGATCAAGAAACTAAATGTCAAGGTACAAGTCCAGATCGAGGGCGAAAAACTGAGAGTAAGCAGTGCCAAAAAAGATGATCTGCAAACCGTCATAAATTACATCCATAATCTTGATTTTCCTCTGCCTTTGCAATGTATCAATTACCGGTAAAGATAGCTTGACCTTTTACCTCATAAATTGTATAAATAAAGAGCTAAAGAACAAAATAACCGGAGGATTTTATGATCAGTAAGAAGATACAAGATGCTATCAACGCGCAGATCAACGCCGAGATGTATTCATCCTATTTGTATTTATCCATGAGCGCTTTTGCCATGAGTGCTAATTTTAAAGGGTTTGCCCATTGGTTCAAGGTGCAGGCCAATGAAGAGACTAAGCATGCTATGAAATTGTACGACCATCTGCTGGACCGCGGCGGAAAAGTGGAATTGGCGCCGATCAAACAGCCGCCCACGCATTTCCAGAACCTGCTGGATGCCTTTGAGCAAACCTACGAACATGAAAAGAAGGTAACCGGGCTCATCAATAAATTATATGAAACTGCCAAGAAAGAAAATGACTATGCGGCACAGGTCATGCTGCAATGGTTCATTAATGAGCAGGTTGAGGAAGAAGCCAGTTCCTGTGAGATCCTGCAAAAGCTGCAGCTCTTGGGAGAAAAAGCTACCGGCTCATTGTTATATATAGATAAAGAGCTCAAGAAAAGGGAAGGATAATCGCTCAGCCAATGATCACCTTAACCCGCCAATTTTAATATTGGCGGGTTTTTTTATTTTAGATTGACTTAAATCAGTATTTTGTGTAGAATAATATATTAATCCTATAGGGATGAATATGACAAAAAATAAAGCCTGTATCACCAAAATATTTTATCTATTCTGCACCTTCAGTTTAGCCGCTTTGCTTAGTACCTCCCTTTGGTCCGCCCAACGCAACCCCGACCAAGCCGCGCCAGGCCATGTCATTGTCGAAATTAAAAAAGCTGAAGTCAGGTCAGCCCCGGATCCAGCAGCCAGGATCTCCGAGATCGCTTTCAAAGGAGAGATATTCAAGGTCCTCAAGGAATTGCCGGACTGGTATCTCATCGAACTCTCGGCCAACAAAGAAGGGTACCTGTCCAAAAAGTATGCCCGCATCAAAATAATGGATAAATCTAAAACTACCCGGCTTCTGGTACCTAAGCCGGCACCAAGCGCAACCGGGCAGGAAAAAGATTATGTGCTTATCACCAGCTCCGGTTCATACATCCGTAAAACCCCGAAAACAGACGGGCCCGTAATCGCCCAGGCCAAGATCGACAATGCCTTTAAATTAAGCCGGAAGATTTCCGCTTCCTGGTACGAAATAGTTTTACCCAATGGCAAGATCAGTTATGTGCCAACCAACGTAACCAAGATCATCACCCCGGCCCAACTGGCAAAACTTAAAGCGCAGCGGAAAGCAGCTGCCGCTCCTAAAACAACTCCTCAGCTTAAACCTGCAGTTGTCCTGTATGCTGTGGCCATGGAAAACAATATCATCCTGCGGCAAGAACCAAATATTACCGCCAAGATCATGGTCACTGCCAAACCAGGCGATCATTACCGGATTCTTTCCCAGGAAAGCGATTGGTGTACCGTCTTGCTTCCTGACGATAAACAGGCATTTGTCCTGGCCAAAGTAGTCAGGATCGTTAAGGAAACTGAACTGACGGCAGCGATCAAGGAAGCTACTAAATCTGCCAAACAATTTAAATTGAATACCATTACGGTGACGGCAAAGTCGGCAAAATTATATGCTAAAGCCAGCGACACATCCAAGGTGATCACCACTGCTGCACAAGGGGCTGTTTTTAAGCTGGTCTGGGTCTTTAAAGACTGGTATGAAGTACTCACATCTTCTGGTACGGCTTTTATCTCAGATAAGTCAGCTAAACTGCTCAATGACGAACAGCCGGAGGCTGACCCCCTGGCAGCACCGGTGACTGATCCGGTTGCCGCTGAAGCAGATACCTGGAGTAATGATAAATATGTGCTGGTTATGGCCAATATGGTTAACCTGCGCGAAGCCCCGGACAAGAACAGCCGTATCCTGTCCCGGGCTAATAAAGACAGCACCTATAAATTACT
This sequence comes from Elusimicrobia bacterium UBA6262, assembly GCA_002441095.1. GTDB lineage: Bacteria > CAYTYR01 > UBA6262 > UBA6262 > UBA6262 > UBA6262. The sequence continues at coordinate 3,101 of DJVG01000005.1, read as the reverse complement.
AACGCGCCAGAATGACTGGTACGTAATATTCCTGCCGCCGGACCAGAATGTTTTTATAGCCTCCAGCTTGGCGCAGATCATCACCGAAGCTGATGTCCTGGCCGGTCCCAAAAAATTGGCGCAGCTGGAACAGGAGCGGCAGGCCGCTGTACTGAAAGCCAAACAACTACGCGCTGGCGAGGAACTGGCCAAGCGCAAGGAAGTCCTTCGGCAGGCTCAGGAAACTGAGCGTCAGTCGAAGCTCGAAAAAGAGGAAGCAGAACACCAAGCCAAGCTGGAAAGAGAACGTCTGGCCAAGGCCGCGGCGGAATTGAAGGCCAAAAAAGAAGCAGAGGCCAAGACCCGGGAAGAAGAATGGCTCAAAGATAAGTATGTGCTCATCATGGTCAAGAAAGCTATTTTGCAAGACAAACCGAATATTAAAGGCAAGATCCTCAGTACTGTCAATATTGGTGATTCATTTAAACTGGTTTCGCGCCGGGCAGAATGGTATGAGATCAATTTTTCCAGCGGCACGGCTTTCATCAATCATAACCTGGGTAAAATATTAAGCGCAGATGGTGTAGCTGAATATCAGCAGAAAGCTGCTGAAGAAAAGGCCCGCAAGCTCCGCGAGACAGCGGAACTGAAAGAACGCCAGGAAGAAGAACTGAAAGCCAGGCTGGAAAATGAACGCAGGATAAAAGAAGCCGCGGACCAACGGGCCAGGGAAGCCGCCGAACTGAAAATCCGAGAGCTCCGCGAGAAAGCGGAACTAGCGAAACGCCAGGAAGCTGAAGCCAGAGCCATGGAAGAAGAATGGCTGGCTGATAAATATGTACTTATTAATAAGGCTAATATAAACCTGCGTAAGTCGCCCAGCAAAACCGCACCAATCCTAAACAAAACCAAAGCTGGTGAATCTTTCAAACTAGTTGCCCGGGCTAAAGACTGGTACGAGATCAGCCTGTCTTCTGGTACAGCTTTTGTAGCCAGCAGCCTGGCCAATATTATCACTGCTAATGATTTGGAAGCAAAGCGGTCTTTGGAAAGAAAAGCCGCCGAAGAAAAAGAACGCCAGAGCCGCGCAGCCGCAGAGCTGAAAGAGAGACAGCTCCGCGAAAAAAAGGAACAGGAAAAGATCCTGGAAGCTGAAGCCAAAGCCCGGGACGAAGCCTGGTGTAAAGACAAATATATAGTGGTCAAGGCTACCAATGCCAACCTGCGCGCTGAGCCGAACCTCACTGCTAATATATTAGCCAACGCTAAAAGATCTGATATTTTCAAGCTGCTAACCAGGAGACAAGACTGGTATGAGGTATTCCTGCCGCCAGACCAGAACGCTTTTATCAGCAAAGGCCTGGTTGACCTGCTTACTGAAGTTGATGTGGAATCCAGGATCAATAAAGAGCGTGAATCTATTTTACGCAAGCAACATGAAGCTGAAGCCCTGGCTAAGAAAGAGAAGGCTGAACGCCTGGCGGCTGATGAAGAAAAAGCCCGCCAGGAAGCAGCACGCATAGCCAAGCTGGAAAAGGATAAATTAATCCGAGCTGAAGCTGATCTCCGGGGCAAAGAAGCAGCAGCAGAGAAAGTCCGGCAGGAAGCTGAGCGTCAGTCGAAGCTCGAAGCCGACAAAGCCAAGGAAATTGCCTGGCTCAAAGACAAATATATATTAATAAACAAACAAACCAGCGTTTATCCGGCGCCGAACAAAAATGCGCTAGTCAGCGGCACCGCCTTACCTGATACTAGTTTCAAGATCGTGACCAGGACTACGGAATGGTACGGCGTGGATACGGCTTCAGGTACAGCCTTTGTCCCCATCAACCGGGTCAAACTGATGACGGAACAGGAACTGAACCACTATCGCCAGCAGCAGGAACTGCGCCGCCAGGATAAATTAAAAAAAGAAGCTGAAGAAAAAGTCCGGCAGGAAGCCGAACGCAAGTTTCGGCTCGAGAAACAAGAAGCCGAGTTAAAAGCTAAACAGGAAGTCCTTCGGCAGGCTCAGGAAGCTGAGCGTCAGTCGAAGCTCGAAGCAGAAGAAAAAGCCAAAAAACTCCGCGAGAAAGCGGAACTAGCGAAACGCCAGGAAGCTGAAGCCAGAGCCAAAATAGAATCCCAGGTCCAGGATAAATACCTCCTGATCCAGGCCGAAAACGCCAATCTCAGGTCAGCTCCGTCAACATCATCGCCGATCATTACCAGGGCCAAGGCTGGAGAATACTACAAGCTCATCTGGATTGAAAACGGCGCAGATAAAAATCCCTGGTACCAGGTTGATGTCCCCTCCGGCAAACAAAATATAAAAGCTTACGTTCATTCAGCGCTGGCCAAACCGGTCACCAAGGAAGCACTCGATGCTCTGCTCCAAGCCAGGGCTTCCGAACCGCAACAACCGGCGCTGGAACAGCTGGCGGCAGCAGAGGGTGAATGGCTCAAAGATAAATACGTCCTGATCACAATTAATAATACAAACCTGCGCCAATCAGCCAATAAGAATGCCTCCATTATGGAAAAGGCCAAGCTCGGGACAACCTATAAACTGAACGCCCGCATCAGGGACTGGTATGAAATCAGCACTTCTTCAGGTACGGTCTTTGTCAATGCCGGTGTCACCAAGATCATCACCGAAACGGAAAAAACTGCCACCGAAGAAGCAGCACGCAAAACCAGTGAGCTTAAGGCTGAGGCAGAGCTGAAGGAACGGCAGGAAGCCGAGTCTAAAGCTAAAGCAGCTGCGGAACTGAAAATCCGAGAGCTCCGCGAGAAAGCGGAACAGGAAAAGATACTGGAAGCTGAGCGTAAGTCGAAGCTCGAAAAACAGCAAGCTAAAGACGATGCTAAAACGAAGGCCTATGTCGCCGATAAATATATCCTGGCCATGATCGATAATACGAACATCAGGACTGCTCCGGATGAAAACGCGCCGGTGCTCACCAAAGTAATAAGCGGTGAATCATTCAAGGTAACCTGGATAATAAAGGATCGGCTCAATGTGTCCTGGTACCAGGTGAGCTTCTCCTCTGGTACGCAAACTATGGAAGGATATATAATTTCTTCCTTAACTAAACTGCTGACCAAGAAGCAGCTTAATGAACACCGCCTAACCCAGCAAA